>NZ_JBXANP010000015.1:0-48875 GCF_058801745.1 Rugamonas sp. GW822-FHT03B10
TGACTTGTCGCCGGTCGAATATGAAAAGCGGTACTTCCAACGGCTCGCGAGTGTCTAGCAAACTCGTGGCGATTCAACTACTATTCTCTGTTGATCGGAAGCCAGGTCCTCCTGTGGTCTAGCCATGGTTATATTGCGGCTTCGTTGGAAATTATTCCTGGTTCTATTGTGTGCGCTAGCGGCAGGCGTCTTATGGGAACGTGAAAATTTAGAGGAGAGAAAATTGCACACGTTACCTTACGGATTTGAGCCCTTCAATATCTATGCGCCACCACCAGCATGTGGTCGCTGGAAAGAACACATGCCGGCCACTCGCGGCCCCAAGGCCTACCGTGTCTATATTGAAGCGCGAAAGCTCTGGCGCAGCAAATTTGGCTGGCAACTGTCTCGTGAGGAAAACACACGAATACTAACCGACGTGCGTACAGCTTCCGACCTTGGGGATTGGGGAGCACGCGCGCTGTTAGCCCACTTTTATCTTTATGGATTGGGTGTGCTCGATACTAATCATGTGCTTGATGCTGCGCCAGAGAAGGCGATTGAAATCGAGCGCATGGCGGCCAAAGAATTGCAGCCCTGGGCTATATATGACCTTGGTGTCGCCTATGAAAATGGCTATGGCGGGATGCCTCACGATACAGACTTGGCATGGGCATATTTTTTTAAAGCGGCTAAACTCGGCAGTCCTGAGGCCCAAATGGCGCTAGCAAGTGCTTACGCTCATGAGCGACTATTTGATAACGAGAAGACTATGCTGCAATGTGCCTACCAGCAAATGCACGGTGCAGCGGCGTATAAGTTAGCCCTCAAAGAGGAAGTTAAGAAAAACTTCGGCAATGCCATAAATTTCTATCAAGATGGCGTTAAGTTTGGCAGTCAAGACTGTGCATCAGCACTAGAGCTACTATTCGATGACGAACCGAATTCTAAAACCGATGACGATGAAAAAGACATTCTGAAATCGCTAAGTATGGTTGCAGACCCAGAACGCAGCCGCCGATATAACGCAATCAATGATGCTTTGCAAATCAACCCCGACCTCAAACTGACTCGCTTAGATGAGGTGCTGCCTTTGCCTCCGGCCAAGCTCCCCAGTTGGAATGGGGTTGCTAGTGCTGTCGAGCCTGAGGCGAGTGGCCCGCCAACTTATTATAGATGAACGAAAAAGCTGTCCAATGACGAGGAAACAATGGTGCAGTGTTCGTAAAAGCACAGCTGAGGTGGGATGACTACGGGGACATCTGTATCCACGCCAAGGTGGCAATGATAGGCGACGCCGCCGTCACTATAGGCTCTACCCATTGGAGAGCAATTGATTGCCCAACTATTGCCGTTTTACCCAGTTGTCTAGCCATGTACATTGCACGGCATCGTAGGCATGTCTTCCTGGCGCTAATGGCCGCGCTTGCGGCAGGCATCCTGTGGGCAAGCTGCCATTTAGTGGAGAAAAAATTGCACGCGCTACCTAGTGGATTTGAACAATTCAGCATCTACGCCCCACCGCCGGCATGTGGTCGCTGGAAAGAACATATGCCAACAACTCGCTCCCCTAAGGCCTACCGCATCTATATCGAAGCACGAAAGGTCTGGAGCAGCAAAATTGGATGGCAACTTACGCGTGCAGAAACAACTCGAATACTTGCCGACGTGCGTGAAGCAGCCGGCCTTGGGGATTGGGGAGCACGCGCGCTATTGGCTCACTTTTATCTTTATGGATTGGGTGTGCTCGACACTAATCATGTGCTTGACCCCATGCCCGAGAAAGCGGTTGAAATCCAGCGCATGGCGGCTAAGGAGCTACAGCCATGGGCGTTATACGACCTGGGCGTTACCTATGAAAATGGCTATGGCGGAGCACCCCATGACCCCGATTTGGCATGGGCATATTTCCTAAAGGCAGCTCAACTTGGGAGCCCCGAAGCGCAAATGGCGCTGGCCAGCGCCTACGCTAATGAGCGTAGATTTGATGATGAGAAAGCGATGCTGCAATGTGCTTATCAACAAGGGCACGGTCCAGCCGCATACCTTCTAGCGATAAAGGCAGGCATAGAGAAGCGCTACCAAGAAGCCGTCTCAATATGTCAAGAAGGAGTGAAATTTGGAAGTTCGGAGTGCGCCAGAGACCTTAAGATTATGTTCCATCGAGGATATTGGGATAGAAAATCAAACGATGAAAAGGATATCCTAATGGGCTTGGGTATTGGGATAGATACAGAGCGTAGCAATCGTTACAATGCCTCTCTTGACGCGTTGCAAATCAATCCCGATTTGAAGTTTAGTCGACTTGATTTGGTGCTACCTCTACCCCCTGCTCAGTTACCAGTCTGGTCAGGCATAGAAGATGCTGTTGAGCCTGCGCCAAACGGCCCTCCAATTTACTAACATACAGGGCGGTCGAGTGGCCTTGAGCACTGTTCGCGGGCGTTGGAGGACCATCTTTATCGCAGCTTTGGTGCTTGCGGCCGGCGGGCTTTGGCTGCGCAGCCACATACAAGAAAAGGCATTGCACACCATGCCTTATGGCCTCGAGAAGTTCAATATTTACGCTCCTCCGCCACCATGTGCCCGTTGGAAAGTTCACATGCCTATGACACGTTCCCCTGAGGCCTACCGCATCTATATCGAAGCCCGAAGGGTCTGGCGCAGCAAAATAGAGTGGCAACTTTCGCGAGAAGAGGCAACGCGGATACTCGCTGATGTTCGTACCGCAGCCGAAATGGGTGATTGGGGGGCACGGGCATTGTTGGCACACTTCTACCTTGCAGGCTTGGGACCGCTCGATACCAACCATGTGCTTGATGCTGCGCCCGAGAAAGCAATTGAAATCGAGCGAATGGCGGCCAAAGAATTGCAACCCTGGGCTCTCTATGACTTAGGCGTCGCTTACGATAATGGCTACGGCGGAGTGCCCTACGATACGGATATAGCATGGGCGTATTTTTACAAGGCTGCTCAGCTCGGTAGCCCTGAGGCACAAATGGCGCTGGCCAGCGCTTATGCTCATGAACGCCGATTGGATGACGAGGAAACAATGGTGCAGTGTGCGTATAAGCAAGGTCACGGCCCCGCCGCATTTGCACTTGGTGTTGATAGACGGACGTCAAAAAATTCAAAGGGAG
Organism: Rugamonas sp. GW822-FHT03B10; assembly: GCF_058801745.1. NCBI lineage: Bacteria > Pseudomonadati > Pseudomonadota > Betaproteobacteria > Burkholderiales > Oxalobacteraceae > Rugamonas > Rugamonas sp. GW822-FHT03B10. The sequence goes on from NZ_JBXANP010000015.1 coordinate 3,120, forward strand.
CTGTCGCGTATTTTCATGCGGGCGTAAAGTTTGGCAGCGAAGATTGCGCTATCGCACTTCATCAACTCTTTGACGAAGGATATTGGTCAGCGACTGAAGAGGAGGAGAAGCGAGGCTTACAGGAGGTTGGAATTACTATAGATCCCGAGCGTAGTACGCGGTACCGAGCCATTTCGGATGCCTTGAAAATTAACCCGGACCTGAAGCTTACGCGATTAGATGAAGTAGTCCCGTTGCCTCCAGATACGCTCCCGACTTGGAAAGGTGTTTCTGATGCCGTCGAACTAGAGTCAAAAGGCCCACCGACTTATTGAGTAGACCGTGAAAGGTAAGCAAAGCAGGAAAAAAAAGAATTTTTGGGCTAGTAGGATGGAAATCACCGTCAATTAGACAAAACTTTACCGCTTCAAATTGCGCAATTACAGGCAGGACTGTACCACCCATCGATACAGGCAGGCCAGGAGCCCAAAAACCCACTTCCTGAAATAGGTGCAAAATGTCCACAAAGATCATCGTCGTCGGCGATTCAACTGACCATGGCGGCAAAGTCATCAGCGGTTCGGCTAAACATGACATCGGAGGCAAGGCGATTGCCCGGCTTGGTGACGATGTGTCCTGCCCACAGTTCTACCCAGGCGGCAAGCCGCATGGAATCAACAAAATCATCACGGCCCACGAAACGTTGACCGCCGGCGATATTCCCGTCGCAGTCGAAGGTTGCAGGACCGAGTGTGGCTGCACCTTGATTGGCAAGGTCAACGCGACGGTCGGATAAGCGCCCTACTGCATCCCATGCGCATAGTCATTGACCCAATCAAACGCCGCCAACTGTATCGCGTACAGCTCCGACGGCGATAGGTGCAACGCGTGCAGCATGCGGCTCAGGTTGTGGCCGTCGCCGTCCGTTTCGAGGTGTTCGATCAGGCTCAGCATGCTGCCGTACTCGCCACTGTGGTGCAGCAAGGCCGCGCGCACGTCATCGAGCACGTTCACACTGTTGAGCACGTCGTTCATGTGGATCGAGAACAGCGTGTCCATCAGCGACATGATGCCGACCGTGAAGCCGATATCGGCGCACACGCGCTGACCGGGGCGCAGCTTTTCCATCAGCAGTTCGATGGTCTTGCCGCGCGTGGTGGCCAGTTGCAGCAACGGCGACGTGAATTCCTGTTGCTGCCCGGTCTTCACATACAACAGGATCTGCAACCAGCGCTGCAACTGGCGCCGCCCGAGCACCACCAGCGCGTGCCCCACGGAATTGATGCGGTAGCGCGCGCCCACAGCCGGCGTGTTCACCAGCCGCAGCAAATTGAGCGTGATAACGGCGTCGTGCTTGACGCTGCGTTCGATGGCTTGGGTGTCCGCATCCTGGTTCAGCAAGTCCAGCAAATGCAGGATCGTCAATTGCGACGGGGCGAGCTTCTTGCCGCTGAGGATCACGGGGCGGGCGAAATAGTAGCCCTGGAAGTATTCAAAACCGAGCGCCAGACATTGCTGGAACTCTTCCATCGTTTCCACTTTTTCCGCCAGCAGCTTCTGTTTGGGATGGCGCAATCCCCGCGTCAACGACGACAGCGCCCCCGGCCGCACATCCTTGATGTCGACCTTGATCACGTCGCACAGTGGCTGCAACTTGCGCACGTCGTCCGATTCGGCCACCACGTCGTCGAGCGCGAACTTGAAGCCGGCCTGTTTGAGCTCCTGCACCCGATCGAGCACATCCGGCGTGGCTTTGACGGATTCGAGGATTTCCAGGATCACCTTGTCGGTGGGCAGGAAGTTGATGAAGTCGCTCATCAATCCCACCGTGTCCACATTGACGTATGCCATCTGGTCGCCCACCACCCTGCCCATGCCCAGTTCGGACGCGTGGGCAATCACGGTGGCGGTCGCTTCGGTGTGGTCGATGAAGCTGGCATCGTTGCGTTCGGCGGCCGTACGGAACAGTAATTCGTAGGCAACCAGGCGTTGCTGCCGGTTGAGGATCGGTTGCCGCGCCAGGAAGAAATTGTTGGCGTACGGCGGTGCTGCGGTGGCTGGCTGCGACAAGGTCATGGACATACCTCAGATCAGCGCTAGTGGCCGCGGCCGGTCCGCGGCAAGCCCGGCGGGTATGCCTTTGCAACATACCCGTTGATATAAGACTATACCCAGCCGTATAGTCTTGACAATATTTTCCTGCTTAAATCAGGGCTTGCGCGGGCCACTGTTGCGCGTAGCCGTCGCCGGGCCACGGCCACCGCTGCCGGCGCCGCCACGTGCTCCGGCAGGCCCGTTGCGCGGACCGCTTTGTGAGCCACGCGCGCCCGACTGCGGGCCGCGCTCACCGGATTGAGGACCAACTGCACCACCTTGCTGGCCACGTGCACCGGCCTGCGGGCCGCGTTCGCCGGACTGGGGACCGCGTGCACCGACCTGCGGGCCACGGGCACCAGGCAGCAGGCCGCGTCCGCCTGGCTGAGGACCACGCGCACCGGCTTGTGGACCACGGCCTTCGGCCTGAGCGCCACGCGAGCCCGACGACGCGGCACGCCCTGTCACCGGCGTGCCCGATTCCAGCGTGAACCGGGCGCCCTCATCCTTGCCCAGCGCCTGCACCAGATAGGGCATCACTTGCTTGAGCATCGGCTCCAGCGTGTACGGCGGATTGAGGATGAACATGCCGCTGCTGTGCAGGCCGAAGCCGTCCGGCATCGGGGTGTGCGTGGTCAGCGTGACATTGAGCCAGTCGCCGGCCGGCAGTTGCTTGAGCTTGTCGGCGAACTGGCGCGATTCCATGCGCTGCAAGATCGGGTACCAGACCGCGTAGATGCCGGAGGGGAAACGCACCAGCGCCTCGGCCAGCATGTCCTTGACCTTGCGGTAATCCATCTTGTCTTCATACGGCGGGTCGCACAGCACCAGGGCGCGGCGCGACGGCGGCGGCAGCAACGCTTTCAGACCGAGGAAACCGTCGCCCTTGGTGACGATGACGCGCTTGCCGCGCGTGGTCGGACGCACACCCTGCGCGGCGGCATGGGCCTCCACCTTGCGGAAGTTGTCGGCCAGCAGCTTGGCGTCGGCTGGATGCAGCTCGAACAGGCGCAGACGGTCTTGCTCGCGCGCCACCTGATCGGCGCAGTACGGCGATCCCGGGTAGTAGCGCATCTTGCCGCTGGGGTTCATGGCCTTGACCAGATCCACATATTCCTTCAGCGGCGCGGGCAAGTCCGTGCGGTCCCACAGCGGGCCGATGCCGGTGTCGTACTCGGCGTTCTTGGACGCGTACGTGCCGTCGAGCGCATACACGCCGGCGCCGGAGTGAGTGTCGATGTAGCTGTAGGCCGTATCTTTCTGATTCAGATACTGCAGCAACTGGATGGTCACGAAATGCTTCAATACATCGGCGTGATTGCCCGCGTGGAAGGCGTGGCGGTAACTCAACATAAGCTTGGTATTTCCTAAAATGGGTGGGCGGTGCGGCGGGCGCCGCGCGGGTGGCGTCCGGCAGGGAGCGGGACGCGCGACACCGGGCGCGATAAGCAGCATTATCGCCCAGAAACCCGGCCACGCCAAAAAAGCGTGCCGACGGCCGGGCGATGCCGAATGCGTCAAAGCGGACGCGGCCACACTAGCTAAGATGAAGCTGCCAGGCTGCACTCGCAAGCACGGCGTTCTTTATGGAGGATATCATGGCATTCAACAATGTCGGTCCGCTGACCTTCCTGGCGCCCGGACAGACCGCGTTCTGGAGCTACAGCTACGGCGACGACCACGGCACGCAATTCGCGTCGGCCGATGTCAAGACGCCGAACCTGGGCGCGGTCCATCTGGCCGACCAGCAGCGCAAGCGCAAGGACAACAATGGCGTGGCCACCTACTTCGTCGACATCCGCAACCTGGGCGCCGGCGGCTGCTTCCACAATCTGCAAGGCGGGGGGATGTCATGAAGATGACCATCGTGACCGATGACAGCGGCAACATCCTGGGCGCCGTCCAGGGCCATTCACTGTCGGAAACCAAAAGCGGCGTGCAGGCCACGGTGACGTTCGCGCCGGGCCACCAGACCCACATGGTCGAGGTGGACGACGACATGGCCAACATCGACGACGCCGATGTGTTCCAGCAACGTCTCAAGCAGCACCTGCCCAAGCATTAAGCCCGGGCCAGCAACAAGCCGCGGTGGAGCCTTGATGCCCCCCTGCGGCTTTTCATTGGCCCTATTTGCGTTACGCCCCGATATTCGTGTGCGTGCGCTTCAGGCCACCTTCTTGGCGTCGAAGAATTGCGCGTCCTCGGTCGAGCCATGCAGCGCCGTGGTCGAGCTCTGGCCGTTCTGGATGCACTGGGTCACGGCGTCGAAATAGCCGGTGCCCACTTCGCGCTGGTGCTTGACGGCCGTGAAGCCGCGCTCGGCCGCCGCGAATTCCGCTTCCTGCAATTCCACGAACGCCGACATCTGGCGCCGCGCGTAGCCATGCGCGAGGTGGAACATGCCGTAGTTGAGCGCATGGAAACCGGCCAGCGTGATGAACTGGAACTTGTAGCCCATGGCGCCCAGCTCGCGCTGGAACTTGGCGATGGTCGCGTCGTCGAGGTTCTTCTTCCAGTTGAACGATGGCGAGCAGTTGTAGGCCAGCATCTTGCCCGGGAACCGGGCGTGCACGGCTTCGGCGAAGCGCTTGGCGTAGATCAGGTCCGGCTTGCCCGTCTCGCACCACACGAGGTCGGCGTACGGCGCGTAGGCGAGCGCGCGCGACACGGCTTGCTCCAGCCCGGGCCTGACCCGGTAGAAGCCTTCCACCGTGCGCTCGCCCGTGCAATAGGGCTGGTCGTTCTCGTCCACGTCCGAGGTCAACAAGTCGGCCGCCTCCGCGTCGGTGCGGGCGATCACGAGCGTGGGGACGCCCATCACGTCGGCCGCCAGCCGCGCCGCCGTCAGTTTCTCCACCGCCTCGCGCGTGGGCACCAGCACCTTGCCACCCATGTGGCCGCATTTCTTCACCGACGCAAGCTGGTCCTCGAAGTGCACGCCGGCCGCGCCAGCATCAATCATGGACTTCATCAACTCGTAGGCGTTCAGCACGCCGCCGAAGCCCGCTTCGGCGTCAGCCACGATGGGGGCGAAATAATCGATGTCGTTCCTGCCTTCGGACCACTGGATCTGGTCCGCGCGCTGGAAGGTGTTGTTGATGCGCTTGACCACCATGGGCACGGAATTGGCCGGATACAGCGACTGGTCGGGATACATTTCGCCGGCCAGGTTGGCGTCGCCCGCCACCTGCCAGCCCGACAGATAGATCGCCTTCAACCCCGCCTTCACCTGCTGCATGGCCTGGTTGCCCGTCAACGCACCGAGCGCGTTCACGTAGGACTCATGGTTCAGCAAGTGCCACAACTTCTCCGCGCCGCGCCTGGCCAGCGTGTGCTCGATCTGCAGCGAACCGCGCAGGCGCACCACGTCCTCCGCGCTGTACGTGCGGGTCACGCCGTTCCAGCGCGGGTTGGTGTCCCAGTCGTGTCGCAGGGCGGCGATTTGCTCTTCACGGGTGGCCATGGTGTTCTCCTCAATTGCGTAACAGCGTTAAAACGAAATCCGTTAGAACCATCATAGCCCCAGTTGTGCCACGCAACAATACTCTTATATAAGACATATAAGCGGATCGAAGTCACTGAAAATCAAGCACTTAGAATTTGGTTTTCAGGATGCGGAACGTAATTTCTTACTTTGAAAGGACGTGATGCTGCGCATCCATATCGCTTTTTACGATATGAAACGTACTTCTCGCCTGATGAAAAATGGAAGGGAGGACAGAGTCGCCACCCAACAGACGGTGGCCGTCCGTTGGGCAGGAGGAAGAAATACGCTGGTTTATGCCAGCTTCTGCTGCGCCACAAGCACACCATCGGCATCGACGTAGATCCAGTCGCCGGGACGCACGGTCACGCCGGCCATCTGCACCTGGATGTCGCGCTCGCCCGCGCCGCGCTTGCTGCTCTTTTGCGGATGGGCGGCCAGCGCGCACACGCCGATGGCGCAGGCGTTGATTTCATCCGTGTCGCGGATGCAGCCATTGACGACGATGCCGGCCCAGCCATTGTCCTGGGCCAGCAACCCCAGCTGGCCGCCCACCAGCGCGCGGCGCAGGCTGCCGCCGCCGTCGATCACCAGCACGTTGCCGTTGCCGGGCGTCTCCAGCGTGCTGCGCACCAGCGCATTGTCCTCGAACACCTTGAGCGTGGTCGCGCGGCCCGCGAAGCGCACGTGCTGGCCATAGTGGCGGAACACGGGCGGCAGCACGGCCAGGCGGCCATCTTCCAGCATGGCGGCGTTGTCGTCGCACAGATCGGTGGTTGCAAAGCTCATCGTCATTTCCACAGGGTAGTTAAGATGGCGACCATTCTAAGCCGTTTGCGGCCGCGTTGGGCGAACCTGCCCGCCCACGCCCAGCGCGGTGACGATCACCAGCGCCTGGAACACGGCGATACCGGCGAACACGCCGGCCGGGTGGCCGCCATCCATCAGCGCGCCGAACAGCAACGGGCCCAGCGCCAAGCCACTGTCCAGGCCCGAATAGACCACGCCGAACACGCGGCCGGTGGCGTTGGCCGGCGCCGCGCCGCGGATCATCAGGTCGCGCGAGGGACCGGCCACGCCCGTCACCAGGCCGATCAGCCCCATCAGCACCAGCGCCAGCCAGGCCGGAACGGCGGCGGTGGCCAGCACCAGCGCCATCAGCGCAGCCAGACCGAAAGCGAGCATGATGGCGCGCTCGTGGCGCACCGAGCCGGCGCCCAGGAAGCCGCCGTACAGCGTGCCGACGGCCGATGCCACCATGTAGGCCGTGTAGCCGGACGCAGCCCAGGCCAGCGGCATGCCGTACAACGTGACCAGGCTGGTGACGGCGAACGACTGGATGCCGGCCAGCGCCACGGCGGAAATCAGGAAGAAAGCGAAACACATCCACACTACGCGCAGGCGCAGGAAGGCGAACGAGCCTTCGCGCGCGCCGGCCGCGTCGCCGGTGTGGACGGCGGCCGGCACGGAACGCAGCGCGTGGCGTTGCCAGACCAGCAGCGCCAGCACGGCGCACGGCACGGCGGCCGCGCACAACAACGCCGTGCGCCAGTCGCTGCGGCTGGCCACATAGGTCAGGAACAAGGGCGAGACGGCCCAGCCGATATTGCCGCTGATGGCATGCACGGAGAAGCCATGCGCGAGCCGGCTGCGCGTCACGTGTTCGTTGAGGATGGTGTAGTCGGCCGGATGGAACACGCTGTTGCCGCAGCCGGCCACGAAGGCGCCCAGCACCAGCATGGCGTAGCTGTGCGCGCCCGACAGCAGCAGCGCGGACAGGCCCAGCAGGCTGATGCCGCCGAACAGCACGCTGCGCGCACCGAGCCGGTCGACGACGAAGCCGGCCATGGCCTGCCCCACGCCGGACACGGTGAAGAACACCGTCATCAGCAAGCCCAGTTCCGCGTAGCTGAGCTGGAAGGCCGGCTTGAGCCATGGGATCAGCGCGGCCAGGATCACGTGGTAGAAGTGGGACGTGCCGTGCGCCAGGCCCACCAGCCCGATCACACGGGCATCGCGCCGCAGGGCGTCGGCGCCGTCCGCCGTGGCCGGCGCGGCGGTTGATACGGGGGCGGCGGAAGATGTATTGCTGCGCATAATGTCGCTCCGGTTACAAAACAGGTGAGCCAGTGTAAGCAAACCACGCGCGACTGATTTAAGATAGCCGGACAAATTTTATCGAAAAACTGCCAAGCTAGCCTCATGGCCATCCCCATCGCCACCCACACCCAGTTCAACTGGCATTGCAACTTTCCCACGCCGACCCGGCCCGTCACCTTGTCCGGCCGCGACCTGCAGGCCGACGACACGCTGCTGCCCCACGCCCATCCGTGGGGCCAGGTGACGTATGCGCTGGAAGGCGTGATGCGGGTGACGGCCAACAACAGCAGCTGGATCGTGCCGCCGCTGCGGGCGATCTGGATCGCGCCTGACGTCGAACACGCGATCACGGTGCTCGAAAGTGCGCGGCTGCGGCCATTGTGCGTGCACGCCGAGCGCGCACCGTTTCCGGGCAACGAATGTCAGGTGCTGGAAGTATCGGGTTTGCTGCGCGAACTGATCGTGGCGCTGGAACAGCACGACCAGCACGAACAGTCGGCGCGCGAAGTGTTGCTGGGGGAATTGATCCTCGACGAGTTGGCCCGTTCGGCCACGCGCCCGATCCGGGTACCGCTGCCCGGGGATAAGCGGCTCAAGGCCCTGTGCGCGGCGCTGATGGCCGAGCCGGGTGCGGAACACACGCTGAAGGACTGGGCAGCCCAGGTCGGCGCGTCCGAACGCACACTGGCGCGGCTGTTCGAACGCGAGCTGGGCATGGGCTTCGGCCAGTGGCGCCAGCAGGTGCGGCTGGCGCACGCCGCGCCGATGATCGCGCGCGGCACGCCGCTGCTGGTGGTGGCCCAGGAACTCGGTTACACCAGCCAGTCGGCGTTTTCCGCCATGTTCAAAAAGACCTTCGGTTGCTCGCCATCGGCCTTCTTTGCCGATCAGTAGCGCACGAAGTCCGCCTCGTCCGACGCCCGGAAATTGCTGGCCAAAACGTGGCTGGAGAACTGGCGCGGCTCGTCCGCCCAAAAAAAGGCCGGGGATGGCATGCACCCATCCCCGGCCTGCGAACACCGTGGCGGCGTCGCTTACTGCTGGGCTTCGAACACCAGCTCGCCGTTGCGGACGTCGATCTGGATCGTCTGCTTGGGCCCGAAGTTCCCTTGCAGGATCAGCTTCGACAGCGGATTTTCGATCTGCTGCTGGATCGCCCGTTTCAGCGGTCGCGCGCCATACACAGGATCGTAACCAGCCTCCGCGATCTTCTGCAGCGCCGCCGGCGTGACCGTGAGCGCCATGTCCATCTTGGCCAGACGATCCTCGAGGATCTTCAGCTGGATCTTGGCGATCGCGCCGATGTTCTTCTCATCGAGGCCATGGAACACGACGATCTCGTCGATCCGGTTGATGAACTCGGGACGGAAGTGCGAGCGCACCTCGGCCATCACGGACAGCTTGATCACACCCGGATCGGCATCCTCCATCGACTGGATCTTGTGCGAGCCCAGGTTGGAGGTCATGATGATCACGGTGTTCTTGAAGTCCACGGTGCGGCCCTGGCCATCGGTCATGCGGCCGTCGTCGAGCGCCTGCAGCAGCACGTTGAACACGTCCGGATGGGCCTTCTCCACCTCGTCGAGCAGGATCACGCTGTAGGGCTTGCGGCGCACGGCCTCGGTCAGGTAGCCGCCCTCGTCGTAGCCCACGTAGCCGGGTGGCGCGCCGATCAGGCGGGCCACGGAATGCTTCTCCATGAACTCGCTCATGTCGATGCGGATCATCGACTCCTCCGTGTCGAACAGGAAGCCGGCCAGTGCCTTGCTCAACTCGGTCTTACCCACGCCCGTCGGGCCCAGGAACATGAACGAGCCATACGGACGGTTGGGGTCCGACAGACCGGCGCGCGAACGGCGGATGGCGTCGGCCACGGCCGAGATGGCCTCGTCCTGTCCCACCACGCGCTCGTGCAGCTTCTCCTCGATGTGCAGCAGCTTGTCGCGCTCGCCCTGCATCATGCGCGACACGGGGATGCCGGTGGCGCGCGACACCACCTCGGCGATCTCCTCGGCGCCCACCTGGGTGCGCAGCAGCTTGGGCTGGCCTTCCTTGCCGGCCGCCGCGCCCGCGTCCGCCTGCTTAAGCTGGGCTTCCAGTTCCGGCAGGCGGCCGTATTGCAGCTCGGAGACGCGCTGCCAGTTGCTCTCGCGCGTGGCCTGCTCCATCTGCAGCTTGATGCGGTCGATCTCTTCCTTGATGTGGGAGCTGCCCTGCACCACGGCCTTCTCGGCCTTGAGCACTTCCTCCAGGTCGGCCAGTTCGCGGCCCAGCTTGACGATCTCCTCCTCGATCAGGCCCAGGCGGCGGCGCGAGCCCTCGTCCGTTTCCTTCTTGACGGCTTCCTTCTCGATCTTCAGCTGGATCAGGCGGCGCTCGAGCTTGTCCATCACTTCCGGCTTGGAGTCGATCTCGATCTTGATCTTCGAGGCGGCCTCGTCGATCAGGTCGATCGCCTTGTCGGGCAGGAAGCGGTCGGTGATGTAGCGGTGCGACAGTTCGGCCGCCGCGATGATGGCAGCGTCCGAGATGGCCACCTGGTGGTGCAGCTCGTACTTGTCCTGCAGGCCGCGCAGGATGGCGATGGTGGCCTCCACGGACGGCTCGTCCACCAGGATCTTCTGGAAGCGGCGCTCGAGCGCGGCATCCTTTTCGATGTATTTGCGGTATTCGTCGAGCGTGGTGGCGCCCATGCAATGCAGTTCGCCACGGGCCAGCGCCGGCTTCAGCATATTGCCCGCGTCCATCGCCCCTTCCGCCTTGCCGGCGCCCACCATGGTGTGCAGCTCGTCGATGAAGACGATGGTCTGGCCTTCGTCCATGGCCAGTTCCTTGAGCACGGATTTCAGGCGCTCCTCGAACTCGCCACGGTACTTGGCGCCGGCCAGCAGGGCCGCCATGTCGAGCGACAGCACGCGCTTGCCCTTGAGCGAATCGGGCACCTCGTTGTTGACGATGCGCTGCGCCAGGCCTTCCACGATGGCGGTCTTGCCCACGCCCGGTTCACCGATCAGCACGGGGTTGTTCTTGGTACGGCGCTGCAACACCTGGATGGCGCGGCGGATCTCGTCGTCGCGGCCGATCACGGGGTCGAGCTTGCCGGCGCGGGCGCGCTCGGTCAGGTCCAGCGTGTATTTCTTGAGCGCTTCGCGCTGGCCTTCGGCTTCCTGGCTATCGACCTTGTTGCCGCCGCGCACGGCGGAGATGGCCGCCTCCAGCGCCTTGCGGGTCAGGCCGTTCTCGCGCGACAGCTTGCCGGCGTCGGACTTGTCGTCCGTCAACGCCAGCAGCACCATTTCGCTGGAGACGAACTGGTCGCCCCGCTTCTGCGATTCCTTGTCGGCCAGGTTGAGCACGGCCACGAATTCGCGGCTCACCTGCACGTCGCCGCCCGTGCCCGACACCTTGGGCAGGCGCTGGATCGACGATTTGAGGGCGTTGGTCAGGCCGTTGACGTTGACGCCGGCCCGCTGCAGCAGCGAGCGGGCGGCGCCGTCGTCCTGGTTCAGCAGGGCCGTCAGCAGGTGCACCGGCTCGATGTAGGGATTGTCGTTGCCGACGGCCAGCGATTGCGCATCGGCCAGTGCTTCTTGCAACTTGGTAGTGAGTTTGTCTTGCCGCATGGAGTGCTCCATAGAATTTTTAACTTATCTGCCAAATAAGGCTTGGCGATCCGTTTTCAAGGAGACTCCTATTTAATTAAATAAACAATGATCCAGGTCAAACCTCAACCAGTGCGCCATTTGTCCAGCGCCGTCTCGTCCGTCACGCGCGCGTCCACCCAGCGCGCGCCGTCCGGGGTCTGCTCCTTTTTCCAGAACGGCGCCTCCGTCTTCAGGTAGTCGATGATGAACTCGCAGGCCTGGAACGACTCGCCGCGGTGCGCCGACGTGACGGCCACCAGCACGATCTGCTCCAGCGGCCTGAGCGGCCCCACGCGGTGGATCACCAGCGCGCCGAAGATGGGCCAGCGCTGGCGGGCCTGCTCGATGATGGCGGCGATCGACTGCTCCGTCATGCCCGGATAGTGCTCGAGCTCCATCTCGGCCACGCTGGCGCCCTCGTTCAGGTCGCGCACCGTGCCCACGAACGTCACCAGCCCGCCCACGCCGGGCTGGCCGGCGCGCAGGGCCGCCACTTCGGCCGTCAGGTCGAAGTCGGCTTCCTGGATGCGTACCTCGCTGCGGAAGGCCATGGCCGTCATGCCGCCTCCGAGGCGCCGATGCGGCGGAACAGGGCTTCGATGCGGCTGGCCGTGCGCGCGTCGGCCAGGGCCGGCATGGCGCACAGGGCCAGGAACTGGTCGGCCTGGGTCTGCGGCTTGTGGCCGGACTTGAGCGACGATTGCAGCACTTCGACCTGCATCTTCAGGCGCTCGCGCGCGAACTCGGCGCCGCTGTCGACACCGGCCACGATCTCGAGGCGCAGCACTTCGTCGAGCAGACGGGCGCGGTTGGCCGCCAGTTGCTCGCCGTAGGCGGCGCGCCGGCCGTCCAGCGCGGCCAAGGCGGCCGTGAAGCGCGCGTGCAGCGTCTTCTCGTAGTCGGCCGCCAGCGGCGGCAAGGCGCGCCAGCGCCCTTCCCACTCGGCGCCATGGACCGCGTCGCCGCCGGCGATGGCCTGTTCCAGCGCCTGCACCAGACGCAGCTTGTCGCGCAGCGCGTTGGCCTGGGCCGCCCCGGCGCGGCGCCGGATGGCGTCGGCCTGCGCCTGGACGGCCGCCACGGCCGCCTGGTAGCGCTGGGTGATCTTCTGTTCGCTGGCGCGCGGCACCGAGCCGGCGCCATGCCAGGCGGCGGCGGTGTCGCGCAGCAGCTTGGTCATGGCGGCCAACTGCGCCTTGTCCTCGCCGCTGAACGTTGCCGTTTCCAGCGCCGCGCACAAGTCCTCGCGTGCGTGCAGGTGGACCTTGCGCTCGTGGTCGGCCGCGTGCGCCGTTTCCTTGCGCTGGGCGAAGATGGCGTCGCAGGCGGCCCGGAAGCGCAACCACAGCGCCTGCTCGGCCTTGCGCTCCAGCGGCAGCGCCCTGGCATGCTCCTGCCAGCGCTCCTGCAGGTGGCGCAGCTTGTCGAGCGTGTGGCGGTCGGACGGCTGCAACTGCTCCACTTCCGCGATCAGCTGCTCGCGCTGCCCCATCTCAATCTGGCGCTGCTCCGACAGCGGCGCCAGCAGCCGGGCCAGCGCCTGGTCGAAGGCGGTGTCGAGCTTCTTCTTGTCCTTGCGGTCGATGGCGCCCAGGCGGCCCCACATCTGGCGCAGGCGCTGGGCGGCGGCGGCGATGTTCTTCCACTCGGCGCCCTCGCGCACCCCGGCCGCCATGGCATCGGTCTCCTCGATCAGGGCCTGGGCCTTGACCGCGTTGCTGTGACGCTCGTCCGCCAAGTGCTTGAAGTGGGCGGCGGCCGGCGCGTAGGCGGCCGTGCAGGCGGCGTCGAAACGCTCCCACAGGCTCTTGGGCGCGTGGCCGGACACGGTGTCCAGGCCCTTCCACCGTTCGCGCATGCTGCCCACCTTCTTGGCCAGCTCGCTCATGGACAGGCCCAGCGTCTGCAATTCCTCGACCGCCTTGACCAGTTCCTCGCGCGACACATTACCGCCCCAGCGGGCCCAGTTGGCCAGCCGCTTCAGTTCGGCGCGCACATGGGCCAGGCGGTCGGCCTGGGCCGGCGTCAGGCGCCCGGTCTTGTGTTCCTTCAGCCATTTGTCGTGCTCGGACGCGGCGTGCAGCAGGCCCTCTTCGAGCGCCGCCTCCATGGCGGCCAAGGTGTCGAGGAATTGCTGGCCCACCGGCTTGTGGACGGCCGCGTCCTTGTTCGCGTCCTTGTTCGCGTCCTTATTTGCTTCCTTGGCCGGTTTGCGGGGCTGGGCCACGGCTTCGGGCGGCGCCGGCAGGCGCGCCAGCACGGCGTCCAGCCCGGCCTGCAGGGCCGAGGCCAGCTCGCCGGCCGGCACGGCCGGCAGGGCGCGCCAGTCGCGGCGGATCTGTTCGGCATCCAGCGTGGCCGGATCGGCCGCCTGCCACGCGGCCAGCGCCTGCTGGCGGGCCGTGACGGCGGCCTGGTGCTGCTCAAGCTCGGCCAGGGCGGCGCCGGCCTGCGCCAGCGCGGCGCTGTAATCGCTGAGCAAATGACGGGGCAGCGATGCCTGTTCGGGCGAGGCCTGGAAGGTGGCCTGGGCGGCCGTCAGCCGGGCCAGCGCGGCGCCCGCCTCGGCCGGGGCCAGCGCGGCGGCCGGCAGGCGGCGCAGTTCGGCCAGCGCGTCGATCACCGCGCGCTGCAAGGTGACCTGGGCTTCCAGGCGCCGGGCCAGCGCGGCGCGCACGCCGTCGAACGTGGCGGCCAGTTCGGGGCCGGCGGCCGTGACGGTCCACTGGCGGTCCAGCTCGGCCACCTGGTTGGGGGTGAGCTTTTCGTCTTGCAACAGGCGCTGGGCGCTGGCGATGCAGGACTGGGCCTTTTCCTGCTCGGCGCGCTGGTAGCGGATGGCGTCGAGCCGGCCTTGCATCAGTTTGGCCACGCGGCGGTCGGTGTTGCGCATGGCGTGCAGCACTTGTTCCAGCTGGGGCTGAGAGTGCACGTGCTCGGCGGCGGCCAGGCGCACGCCGGCGAATTCGCTGTGCAAAATCAGTTCGACGGCGGCGGCTTCGTCGCCGTTCAGGGCGCGCGCGCGCTCGGTCTGCTCGTCGCGGCGGGCAGCGCTCTGGGCGGCGGCGGCGGTCGGCTCGGCGACGGCCATGGCCGTATCGGCCGCGTCCGGCTTGTCGGCCGCGCGCTTAAAGAGGAATTCGAACATGGTGGGCTTTGCTATCTGGTGGGGGGGCTAAAACCACCATGATAGCAAAGCAGACAGATTTTGCTCGGGAGGCCGGCTATCCGGCGCGTACGCGCGGGCGCAAACGGCGCTCCGGCGCCTGCCGCAACAGCGGTGGCAGGGTCTGTTCCGCGTCCATGCCGGGCAGCGGCAACACGGCCAGCGGGGGGATGTCGATGCCGTCGGCCGGCCGGTCGTCGCCGTTGCCGGCCGCGCCGCCGTCGGCCGCGGCCGGGGTCGATGCGGGCGGCTTGCCGCGCCGCACCTCCTCGAGCTTGGCGTCGTGCAACAGGAACTGGTTGGCGATGGCGAACCAAGCCTCGCCGCCGATCACGCTGCGGGCGATGGCGAACAGTTCCCGCTCCTCCTTTTCCAGCCGCTGCAGCAGGGCCGCGCAGAACGCGTCCACGCTGTCGCAGATCTGGCCGACATGGGCGTCGTTGCCCTCGGCCACGTCGCCCATGCGCGCCTGCATGGCGCGGATCTCGGCCAGGGCCGACTGGTTCAGGTGGTTCAGTTCCTCGATCAGCTGGTCGGCCCGTTCCGTGGCCTGGCGGATGGCGGGGATCAGGTACATTTCCGTCTTGCGCCAGTTGCAGGTCTGGTACAGGCGGTTGAGCATCTCGCATGCGTATTCGAGTTGCCCGATAGTCAGGCTATTTTGCTGCAACAGCGTGGCGCGCACGTGGTGCTGGAACGATTGCAGGCTGATCCGCACCTTGGCTTGCTCGACAGACAGAGCAACCAGCGTGTATGTGGCCGTTAACATAGGTGTCCCCCGGCTGACCGGCGCCCGCGTGGCGCTGCGCGGGCGATTGTTGTCTCGGAATTATTGTCTCGCGGAACCGCATAGGGGGCGGCAGCGTCAAGCGAGGAACTACCAGTGTAAAGAATTCCGACAACGCCGTCTTGTGCAATATCAAATACTGCGCCGCATCAGTTGACCGGTTGCAACGGTAGGCGCAGGTTGACCATGCCGGCCTCCGCATGGGGCAGCACGGCGCCGCCGAAGTGGCGCACCAGGTCCTGCACACCATGGTTTTCCGACAAGGCCTCGCCGCTCAGCTCGACCGTGCCCCGCGCGCGGAAATAATCGACCAGCTTCTGGAACAGGATGCGGCCCAGGCCCAGCCCCTTGAGGTCGGAGCGCACGATGATGGCGAATTCGGCGCTCTGGTTGTCCGAATCGACCACGGCCCGCACCACGCCCAGCGTTTCGGGCTGGCCGTCGGCGCCGCTGGCGGTGGCGATGAAGGCCATGGCGCGGTCGTAATCGATCTGGGTCAGGCGCGCCAGCTGCGACGGCGGCAGCTCGCGCATGGCCGAGAAGAAGCGCAGCCGCACGTCGTCCGGCGCCAGCGCGCGGAAGAACGCCAGGTGCTGCGGCGCGTCCTCCGGGCGGATCGGGCGCAGCACGATGGTGCGGCCCTGCCACGCCAGCGCCTGCTCCAGTTCCTGCGGATATGGCCGGATCGCCATGTCGGCCCTGGTGCGCGGCGGCGCCAGCCGGATCTCGGCGTCCAGCGCCAGCACGCCGTCGGCGTCGGCCAGCAGCGGGTTGATTTCCAGTTCGGCCAGCTCGGGCAGGTCGGCCACCATCTCGGCCACCTGCACCAGCGCGCGGCCGATGGCGTCGGCGTCGGCCGGCGCGTGGTCGCCATAGCCGGCCAGCAGGCGCGCCACACGGGTGCGGCCCACCATGTCGCGCGCCAGCACCATGTTCAGCGGCGGCAGGCCGGCCACGCGGTCGTCGGCCACCTCGGCCGCCGGGCCGCCCTGGCCGAACACGATCACGGGGCCGAACACGGGGTCGGCCCGGACCCGGATCGCCAGTTCCTGCGCCTGCGGCCGGCGCGCCATCTGCTGCACGGCGAAGCCGGGACTGGCGGCCGGCCGCAGCCGCCGCACCCGCTCGCGCATGGCGCAGGCGGCCGCGTGCAGCATGGCGTCGTCCTCCAGGTCCAGCACCACGCCGCCCACGTCGGCCTTGCGGCCGATGTCGTGCGCGCCGGCCTTGAGCGCGACCGGATAGCCGATGCGGCGCGCGGCCGCCAGCGCCTGCTCGGCGTCGGCCGCGAACTCCGTGGCCGCCATCGGGATGCCGTAGGCGGCCAGCAGCGCGCAGGTGTCGCGCGCGTCGAGCGCCGTGTGGCCGGCCGCCAGCGCGGCCGTCACCAGCGCCTGGGCCGCCGCCCGCTGCGGCGCGGCGGCGGCCGGCACCCGGGCCGGCACCTCGATCAGCAGGTCCTGGTTGCGGCGGTACTGGACGATCTGCAGGAAGCCATGCACGGCCTTCTCCGGCGTGTCGTAGGTGGGCAGGCCGGCGTCGCTGAAGGTCTGGCGGGCCGCCGCCACCGAGCGTCCGCCCAGCCAGCACGAGAGCACGTTGCGGCTGGCCGCCCGCAGCTGCGGCGCCAGCGCCTCGGCGATCTGGGCGCTCGGCACCATGGCCGTGGGCGCGTGCAGGAACAGCAAGGCGTCCGCCTGCGGCTCGTGCAGCAGCGCGTCGACGGCGCCGCTGTAACGCTCCACGGGCGCGTCGGCCAGCAGGTCGAGCGGGTTCGATTGCGGCGCGTCCAGCTGGCGCAGCCGCTCCACCGTCTCCGGCGACAACGCGGCCAGATGGGCGCCGCCCGTTTGCAGGGCGTCGGCCGCGATCAGCCCCAGGCCGCCGCCATTGGTCAGCACGGCCAGCCGCTCGCCGCGCTGCTGGCGCGCGCGCGCCAGCGTCTCGACCGCGTCGAACAGGTCCTCGGTGGAAGACACGCGCAGCATGCCGGCGCGGCGGATGGCGGCGTCGAACGCCAGCTCGGCGTCCGGGTCCGGGTCGCGCCCCACCTTGAGCACGATCACGGGCTTGCCGCGCGCGGCCAGCCGGCCGGCCGACATGAACTTGCGCGCGCAGCTGACGCGCTCCACGCACAGCAGGATGGCGGCCGTGTCGTTGTCGGCCGCCAGATAGTCGAGCAGGTCGCCGAAGTCGACGTCGGCGCCCTCGCCCATCGCGACAAACGTGGAAAAGCCGATGCCGCGCAGGCTGGCCCAGTCCAGCACGGCCGTGCCGAGCGCGCCCGATTGCGACACGAAGGCCAGCTTGCCGGCCGCCGCCGCCAGGTGCGTGAAGCTGGCGTTCAGGCCCAGCGCCGGCACCTGCAGGCCCACGCTGCCGGGACCGAGTATGCGCAGCCGGTGCGGCCGCGCCGCCTCCAGCATGGCCTGGCGCACGCTGCGCGCGCCGGCGCGATGGGCGTCCAGGCCGGCCGTCATCACGATGGCGGCGCGGGTGCCGCGCGCGCCCAGGTCGGCGATCAGGCCGGGGATGGTGGCCGGCGGCGTGCACAGGATGGCCAGCGCCGGCGCGGACGGCAGCGCGCCCACCTTGCCGTAGCAGCGCAGGCCGTGCAGCTGGTCGTGGCGCGGGTTGACGGGCCACAGCGCGCCGGCGTAGCCGCCTTCGACCAGATTGGCCAGCACGCGGGTGCCGATGCGTTGCGGCTTGTCGGACGCGCCGATCACGGCCACCGAGGCCGGTGCGAATAAATGCTTGAGATGCCTGATGCTCATGCCTGATCCTTACCGGCTCGCGCCGCGCTGTTGCTGTTGCTGTTGCAGGTTCTTTTGCTGATGCCGTTGCCGCGGCCGATGCCGCCCAGGGCTACCAGCGTGAACTGTGGTCTTCCGTCACGCCCACCAGCTGGTTGACCATGCGCTTGGGCGCGTCCGGCGCCGTGCGCACCCAGCCGCTGAAGGTGCCGATCGGCTGCAGGTAGCGGCTGGCCGCCACCACCAGGTTCTTGTCCTCGCGCCGCGCGCCCTCGGGCGTGAAGAACAGTTCCAGCTGGTCGTCCTCGGTGAAGATGTGCCAGCGCGACAGCGGGTCGCTGTTATCGTACAGGAAGTGGGCCGGCCCCAGGGCATGCAACTGGCCGTCCAGCCACAGCGCGTTCTCGTTGGCGCCGAAATAGCCGGCCTGCAGGTTGAAGCCCACCTCCAGGTTGTGGCCCGACGCCCAGCGCCAGGCCGTCTCGCGCGCCAGCAAGCCGTTGGAATAGTCGAAGCTGGCCACGCCGCCGGCCAGGTCGTATTCGTCGCGGAAGGTGCGCACCCGGCCCGTGACGGGCATGGCGGTCGATTTCTGGGTGGCGTGCACGGAACCCTTGGCCACCGCCCCGCACGCCAGCAACAGCGGCGCCGTGCCGGGACCGAATTCGGCGTCGATCTCCAGGTAGTCGCAGCGCAGCGCGAGCCGGTAGCGGCCCGGTGCCGGGCTGTCGATCGCGATGTCGCTGCGGCGCGTCTTGAAGCGGCTGGCGCCGGCCGCGTTGTCGGCCAGGCTGGCCGACAGGCCGGGCAAGCCGTCCTGCGAGAAGTTGGCCAGCATGTCGCCGTCGTCGCGGTCGAACGCGTAGGCGAAGGCGGTGCTGGTCCAGCCCACGTCGACGATGGCGACGGCGCAGAAGATGCGTTCCGTGCCCAGCGCGATGTAATGCCAGCGCTTGTGGTGGAAACGGCGCCACAGGGCGTTGCGGGCATAGGGCGCCGCCAGCCGGGGCCAGTCGAACTGGTCGACCTGGCCGGCGTAGCGGCCAAACACGGGCTGGCCGTCGGGGCCGATCAGGCTGGCGGGGGCGGCGGGCAATATCATGCGGAAGCGTCTTTCTGTTCTTGGTTGGTGAGGTTGAGCCGGGCCCGTAACAATTGCGTGAAGTGCGCCGGCACAGTGGCGTTCACCTGTACGCACGGGCAGCCGTGCCATTGCGCACAGCGCTGCAGGGCGGCCGCCACGTCGCGCACAAAGCGCTCGCTCAGGCGCACGCCGGGCTCCAGCGCCAGCGATTTCAGCTCAAACACGCCGGCGTTGCGGTGCGCCTTGGCGTCCACCCGCCCCACCAGCGCGCCCCGGCGCAGGATGGGCAAGGTGAAATAGCCGTAGCGGCGCTGCCCGGCCGGCGTGTAGCATTCGAGCCGGTAATCGAAGCCGAACAGTTCCAGGGCGCGGCGGCGGTCCCACACCACGGGGTCGAACGGCGACAAGATGGTGGTCAGGGTGGGCGCCAGCGCGCCGGCGGCGGCCGCCGCGAGCAGCTCCGCGTGGTCCGGATGCACATACACGGGATCGTCCCAGCCGGCCACGCGCGCCTCCAGCAGCGCGCCTTCGGCCACCAGCGCGCGCGGGTCCAGGCGCGGCGGGCGGGTGCGGAAGTAATCGCTGATCCAGGCGGCGCGGGCCAGGCCCAGCGCCTTGACCGCCTTCAGCACCAGCGTGCGCCGGGTCTGCTCCAGCGACGGCATGCGGCTGTCGTCCCAGCCCGGCAGCACCCGTTCGGCCAGGTCGTACACCCGCTGGAAGTTGTGGCGGCGCGCGATCATCAGCACCCCGGCCGTGAACAGCACTTCCAGCGAGCGCTTTTCCGGCTTCCAGCCCCACCAGCCGCCGGCCTGGCCGTCGGTGCGCTCGAAGTCGGCCGAGCGCACCGGTCCATGGGCGCGGATGTGGGCCAGCACGGCATCGACATCGGCGCGCCGCTCGCGCATCCACTTCTCCGAATACTTCCAGCCCATGGCGCCCGGATCTATCATTCTGTGCCGGTACAGTCCATAATCCTCGACCGGCACAAAGCAAGCCTCGTGCGCCCAGTATTCAAACAGTTCACCGCGCTCCAGCGACTGTTCCAGCCACACCGGCGGATAGTCGCCCAGCCGGCTCCACAACACCAGGTAGGGGCTGCGCGCGACCACGTGGATGGTGTCGATCTGCAGCACGCCCATCTGGCGGATGGCGGCCAGCACGTCGGCCTGCACGGCCTTGCGGCGGCGCGGCTGCAACAGGCCCTGGGCGGCCAGATGCAGCGCACGGGCGGCCGCCAGGGTCAGAGTGGGTACGGTCAAATCCTGCTTCCTCAGGTGTGGGCCGGTGGCCGCGCGGCCCCGGCGCGGTGCGCGGAACGCCTATTCTAATAAAGAAACCAACATTGCCTGTGTTTTTTGTGCCACCGAAGTGATGCCTTTGGACACTTTTTTTTGCCGTGCGCGGCACCCAAGGCGGGCAATTCCGTGCAGAATAAGCGAAATCGTCCTGAAGACCGCCGGCCTCGGCATGCCACCTCCGACGCGGGGAATGCAGAATACTCAATGACACCGATCGCCTTCAGCCCTGCACTGCGCTTCCTGCGCCGCCTGTATCGTTGGATACTGTTACCAGTGTTTGCGCTGGCGTTGCTGGCCACCATGTGGACGGCCGTGGTGTACCAGGTGGGCCAGGAACGCCAGAACGCCCACGCCGAGGCGGTGCTGCGCAGCCAGTCGCTGGCGCGCACGCTGGCCGAACACGCCACTCACCTGCTGCGCCAGACGGACCACGCCAGCCAGCTGTTCAAGCTCAAATACGAGGAGACGGGCGGCGCGCTGCGGCTGGCCGAATTCAACCGCCCCAACGGCCTGCTCGATTCGCTGCTGCCAACCCGGCTGGAATTGCCGATGGCCCTGCTCGACGCGCGCGGCCAGGTGGTCGACAGCATGCACGGCTACTTCGCGCCCGACATCGGCCGGCAAGCGTTCTTCCGCACCCACGCCACCACGCCGGCAGACACCACGCTGGTGACCACGCCGGTGGTGGAGCCGGCCACCCGGAAGTGGCAGATCCAGTTGTCGCGGCGCCTGAACGCGCGCGACGGCAGCTTCGCCGGCGTGTTCGTGGTCATGATCGACCCGGCCATCTTCGTGGAGGACTACGACCGCCTCAACGTCGAGGAGCAGGGCGCCGTGTTGCTGGTGAGCCGCGACAGCGGGCTGTCCACCGGCCGGGTGGAGGAACGCCTGATCATCAGCGACACGCTCGACTTCCGCCCGTCGGCCGACAGCGCCGACGAACTGCTGCTCAAGCACCCGTTCGACGCGGTGGAGCGCATCTACAGCTACCGCGACCTGCCGCGCTACGGCCTGACGGCGGTGGTCGGCATCACCTCGCACGCGGCGCTGGCACGCTTCACCCACCAGCGCAACGTCTATTACGGCGCCGTCACCGTCGCCTCGCTGCTGGTGCTGCTGTTCTGCGGCCTGCTGATGCAGCAGGCGCAGCGCCTGCGCCGCAGCGCGCGCCAGGTGAGCGAGGCCCAGCTGATGCTGCGCGCGGCCGCCAACGCCAGCCTGGACGCCGTCTATCTGCTGCGCGCCTGCCGCACCCGCGAAAAGCCGTACCCCATCGTCGACTTCACTTTCGCCGATTTGAACGAGCGCGGCGCGCAACTGCTGGGCCACCGCCGCGAGGAACTGGTCGGCCGGCGCGTGCTCGACGTCGTGCCGGCCCTGCGCGAACGCGGCTTCCTCGACAAATACCTGCGCGTGCTGCAGACCGGGTTGCCGCTGGAGGAGGAATTCGACGCCGACTTCCTGCCCGGCCCGCCCCGCTGGCTGCGGCACCAGATCGTCGCCATCGAGAACGGCGTGGCCGTGACCACGCGCGACATCACGGCCCGCAAGGAGAGCGAGCTGGCGATGCGCAAGAACCAGGCTGAACTGGCCGCCGTCAACGACGCCTCGCCGCTGGGGATGATACGGGCCGACCGCGCCGGCCACTGCACCTACGTCAACCGCACCTTCGAGGCCATCACCGGCCTGACCCGCGAGCAGGCGCTGGGCGACGCCTGGATGGACGCCGTGCACCCGAACGACCGCCAGGAGCTGACCGCCTCGCTGCAACGCATGGCCGAGACGCGCGAGCCGTTGCAGGACACGGTGCGTTGCCTGCGCCCCGATGGCGAAGTGACATGGGTCTCGTTCAAGGTGGCGGCCATGACGGTCGACGGCAAACTGTATGGCTACGTCGGCACGCTGGACGACATCACGCTGATGCGCAAGTCGGTGATGGCGCTGCGCGAGAGCGAGGCGCGGCTGCGCACCATCACCGACACGCTGCCGGCCATGATCGCCTACATCGACTTCGAGGAGGTCTACCGTTTCCACAACATCGCCTACGAACGCGAATTCAACCGCGTCGGCCTGCACGTGCACGGCAAGAGCGTGCGCGAGACGATAGGCGAGGAACGCTACGCCTTCCTGGCGCCCTACATCCGCCGCGTGCTGTGCGGCGAGACGCTGTCGTTCGAGGAGGAGGACAACAGCCAGGGCTACGAGCGCACCTTCGAGGTGGTCTACATCCCCCAGCACGACGTGGACGGCATCACCGTGATCGGCTTCCACGTCATGCGCCAGGACATCACGGCGCAAAAGCGCGAGAAGCAGCGCCTGCTCAAGCTGTCGCAGATCGACGCGCTGACGGGCCTGACCAACCGCGCCGGCTTCCTGCAAAAGCTGCACGACGCCATGACCGCCTGCCGCGAGAACGCCAGCATGATGGCCGTGATGTACATGGATATCGACCGCTTCAAGCCCGTCAACGACACCTACGGCCACAGCGTGGGCGATGCCCTGCTCAAGTCGTTCTCGGCGCGCCTGACCCACGCCATGCGGGCCAGCGACACCATCGCCCGGCTGGGCGGCGACGAATTCACCATCATCATGGAGCGCGTCAGCCGCACCGAGGACGCGGCCATGCTGGCCGGGAAGATCGTCAGCGCCATGCAGGCGCCGTTCAACCTCGATGGCACGTTGGTCAGCGTGTCCGCCAGCATCGGCCTGACCTTCTACAGCGACGAGGACATGACCCCGGCCGAACTGCTCAACCGGGCCGACGTGCTGCTGTACGAGGCCAAGCAGGCCGGCCGCAACACCTTCCGCGCCGGCCCGGCGCAGCCGGTGGTGCACGCGGCCTGAGCGCGCGCCACCGGCTGCGGCTGACCGGCTGGCCGCCCGATGACGACTGCGTCAAACCGCGGCGGCCCTTCTTGCGCTATATTGTGCGCTTTACCGCCCGCGCCCCCCTATCTCCATGCGTCTGCTGCACACGTCCGACTGGCATCTGGGCCAGTCACTCCATAATTTCGACCGCGCCTACGAGCACCAGTGCTTCCTGAACTGGCTGCTCGACACCATCGTCGCGCAGCAGGTCGACGCGCTGCTGATCGCGGGCGACGTGTTCGACAACGCCAATCCGTCGGCCGCCTCGCAGCACCAGCTGTACCGCTTCCTGCGGCAGGCCAGCGAGCGCGTGCCGCACCTGAACCTGATCGTCATCGCCGGCAATCACGACTCGCCGGGACGGCTGGAGGCGCCCGGCCCGCTGCTCGAAGCGCATGGCACGCGGGTGGTGGGCAGCGTGCGGCGCGGCGCGGACGGCGAGATCGACCTGGAACAGCTGGTGTTGCCGCTGACGGACCGCGACGGCGCGGTGCGGGCGTGGTGCCTGGCCGTGCCCTTCCTGCGTCCTGGCGACGTGCCGCGCGCGGCACCCGCCAACGAAGCAGCGGACGGCGACGACGCCACCGGGCAGGCGCCGGCCGGCGATCCCTACCTGGCCGGCATCGCCCTGCTCTACCGGCAAGCGCTGGCGCTGGCCGAGGCGCGCCGCCAGCCGGGACAGGCCATCGTGGCCATGGGCCACTGCCACATGGTGGACGGCCAGATGTCGAACGACTCGGAGCGCCGCATCGTCATCGGCGGCACGGAGATGCTGCCGGCCGGGATCTTCGGCCCCGCCATCGCCTACGCGGCGCTCGGCCATCTGCATCTGGCGCAGGCGGTGGGCAAGCAGCAGCACATCCGCTACTGCGGCAGCCCGATCCCGCTGTCGTTCGCGGAGGTGGGCTACCAGCACCAGGTGCTGCTGATCGACGTGGAGGGCGAACAAGTGGGCGCGATCACGCCGCTGCCCGCACCGCGCGCCGTGCCGCTGCTGCGGGTGCCGGCCAGGCCTGCGCCGCTGGCGCAGGTGCTGGAGGAACTGGCCGCGCTGGCGCCCGTCCCGGCCGAACCGCACGCCCAGCCCTTGCTGGAAGTGCGGGTGCTGCTGGACGCGCCCGAGCCGGGGCTGCGCGCGCGCATCGAGGCCGCGCTCGATGGCAAGCCGCTACGGCTGGCGAAAATCGAGACCTCCAGCGCCGCCCGTGAACCGAGCCAGCACGATCAGGCCATGACGCTGGACCAGTTGGCCCAGCTGAAACCGGACGACATTTTCAAGCGCCTGTACACCCAAAAATTCGGCAACGACGCGCCCGCCGACCAGTTGAGCGCCTTCGGCGAACTGATGCTACCGGGCGCCTGACCGCCATTACGACACCATGAAGATACTGAAAATCCGGGGCAAGAACCTGGCCTCGCTGGCCGGCGAGTTCCAGGTCGATTTCGAAACCGAACCGCTGGCCTCGGCCGGCCTGTTCGCCATCAGCGGTCCGACCGGCGCCGGCAAAAGCACCTTGCTCGATGCCCTGTGCCTGGCACTGTACGACGCCACCCCGCGCCTGCTCAAGGTGCAGGGCCGCAGCGTGCTGCCGGACGTGGGCGCCGAAACCATCTCCACGCAGGATCCGCGCAACCTGCTGCGGCGCGGCACGGCCGAGGGCTACGCGGAAGTCGATTTCGTCGGCAACGACGGCGCCAGCTACCGCGCGCGCTGGAGCGTGCGTCGCTCGCGCACCAGGACCGAAGGCGCGCTGCAACCAACGGCCATGAGCCTGCACCTGCTGCCGACGTTGCAAGCCGTGGGCGGCACCAAGACCGAAGTGAAGGCCGCGATCGAGCAACGCATCGGCCTGTCGTTCGACCAGTTCACGCGCGCCGTGCTGCTGGCCCAGAATGAGTTCTCCACCTTCCTGAAGGCCGAGGACAACGAACGCGGCGAACTGCTGGAGACGCTCACCGGCAGCACAATCTACAGCGACATCTCGATCCGCGCGTTCGAGCGGGCCAAGCTGGAACAAGGGAAGCTGCAACAACTGAACCTGCGCCTGGCGGACCAGAAGCCCCTTGCCGCCGAGGAGCGGGCCGCCCACGAACAGCGCCACGCGAACGCCCAGGCCACCCTGGCGCGACTGGACCAGCACAAGGCCGCGCTGGAACAGCAACTGCGCTGGCATCGCCAGGCGGACCAGTTGCACGCCGCCGAACGACAGGCGCTGCAGGGCTGGCAGGCATGCGCCGCCGACGTGGAAGCGGCGGCGCCGCGCCGTACCGCGCTGGCGCAGATCGAAGCGGTGCAGGCCGCGCGCCCGCTGGCCGATGACATGGCGCGCATCGCCGGCGAGATCGCCCGCACCGAGACGGCCATCGCCACCCGCCAGGAGCAAGCCGCGCAGGCACGGCTGGCGCAGCAGCAGGCGGCGGACGCGCTGGCGCGGGCGACGGCGCAACTGCTGGACGCGGAACAAGCCCGGCGCGCCGCCTCGCCGCAACTGGATCAGGCCAAGGCGCTGGATGCCCGCATCGAAGCCATGATGCCGGCCTATCGCCAGGCAGCCAGCCAACGCGACCAAGCCGAGGCGGCGGACACGCAGGCCAACGCGACCCTGCGCGACAAGCTGGAGCAGCGCAGCAAGCTGCAGGCGGCCCAGGACAGCGCCGCCGCGTGGCTGCAACAACACCAGCAATGGCAGACACTGGCCACGTCCTGGGAACGCTGGGACGTGCTGTTCGTGCAGGCCGGCCAGGCCGCGTCGCAGGCGGAAAAGCTGGCGCGTGAACTGGCGCGGGCACAGCGCACCGCCCAGGCGCAACGCGAGCAACAGGAGCAGGCCGGTGCGCGGCTGGCCGAATCGGCCGCCGCCATGCAGGCGCTGGAAGCCCGGCGCCAGCAAGCCATCCAAGCGCTGGCGGCCTGCGCGGACCAACACCTGCCGCAACGCCGCAGCCAGCTGGAACAACGGCGCGACCTGCTGGCCGGTGCGGAAAAACTGTGGCTGGAGCTCGACGCACGCCAGCGCCGCAGCCGCCAGCTGGAAGCGCAAACGGCGCAACTCCACCAGGCCAAGGCCACGGCGGAAGCGCAACTGGCGTTGGCCCGGCAGGAACACGTGGGCATCATGGCCGCGTTCGCGCAGGCCGAGCGCTCGCTGAAGCTGGCCGAAGCGGCTTGCGCGGAAAGCGTGGAAAAGCTGCGCGCCACGCTGGAGGACGATACGCCCTGCCCCGTCTGCGGCGCGCATGAGCATCCCTACCGCCATGACGACGGCGCCCTGCAAGCCATGCTGGCGGGACTGCGCTCCGAGGTGGTGCGTTGCCGCGACCAGGTGACGGCCAACGCCAACGAACAGACCAACCAGCGCGCCATCGTCCAGTCCCGCATCGAACAATTGGGCGACATCGCGGCCGAAACACGCGGCGTCCACGACGCGCTGCAACTGGCCCAAGCGGCCTGGCGCAGCCACCCGCTGACCGGGGATGCAGACTCGGAATCCGCCCTGCCAGACGAGGACCAGCGGGTCGCCTGGTTCGATGCGCAACTGGCCGCCACGCGCGGCGAATTGCAGCAGGTCGAGCAGCAGGAGGCGGCCGTACGGGCCGCCGCCGCAGCGCGCGACCAGGCGCAACGCGCGTGCGATCAGGCCAACGCGGAGCATGCGCGCCTGCTGGAGCAGGCCAACGCTGCGCGGACGGCGCTGGCCGGCATGGCGGCCGAACTCAAGGCGCTGGACGAACAACGCATCGAAGTGGCGCTGCAACTGGCGGCCTTGCTCGACGATTTGAACCCGGCCTTCAGCGGCGGCGACATTCCGGTCGAGGACTGGCGCGACGACTGGCGCAGCGGGCCGGCCCGCTTTTATGAGGCACGCAAGGCCGAGAGCCGCAGCTGGCTGGCGCAGCACGAGGCGAGCGAACAGCGCGCCCTGGCGCTGGCCACCTTCGGCGTCGAACTGCACGCGTTGACGGCCGCGCGGGACAAGACGGCACTGGATGCGGCTGCGGCCCGCCACGCCTTCAGCCAGGCCGACGCCGCGCTGCGCGCCGCCCAGGATGCGCGCATGGCGCTTTGGGACGGCAGACCAGTGGCCGACATTGAAGGCGCGCTGCAGGCGGCCATCGACGCCGCCCGCGACAGCGTGGCGGCGCAACAAGCCAAAGGACAACAGGCCGCGCACGACGCGGCGCGGCTGGACGAGGCGCTGGCGCAGGCGCAAGCGGGCCTGGTATCGCTGCGGGAGGCTGCGCAGGCGGCCGCCCACGGCCTGGACGACTGGCTGCGGTCGTACAACCAGCGCCAGCCCGACACGCCGCTGGCCGATGCGGCGCAACTGCACGCGCTGCTGGCGCACACGCCGCATGCCATCCACGCCGAACGCACCGCCTTGCAGGCGCTCGACAGCGCGGCGGGCAACGCAGCCGCCGTGCTGCGTGAGCGCCAGGAACAGCGCGCGCAGCACCTGCGCGACGCGCCGCCGGAACCGGCCGAGTTGGCCGAGTTGACCGAATTGGCCGACTTGGCGGAAGACTGCGCCAAAGCCAGCGACAGCCAGCAACAGAACGCGATCCCGGAGGATGCATCATCCGAGGCGGCGCTGGAAGACGATCCAGCCACGCGCATCGCGCACCGGTTGCAGGCGCTGGCGGCCCGCCGCGCCGAGGCCGACGAGGCGAGCGTCGCATCACGCCTCGCGCTGGAGCAGGACAACGCGAAGCGTCGCCAGGCCCAGGCCATGCTGGCGGACATCGAACGTCAGGAAGCAATCGAAGAACGCTGGGCGCGCATGAGCGAATTGATTGGCTCGGCCGATGGCAAGAAGTTCCGCAACTACGCCCAGCAATTCACGCTGGAGGTTTTGCTCGGTTACGCCAACGCCCACCTGCGGCAACTGGCGCGCCGCTATCAGCTCGAACGCGTTGTCAATCCGGCCAACCCGTCGCTCGGCCTGCTCGTGCGCGACCAGGACATGGGCGGCGAGATGCGCTCCGTGCATTCGCTGTCGGGTGGCGAATCGTTCCTCGTGTCGCTGGCGCTGGCGCTGGGGCTGGCGTCGCTGTCGTCCAACCGCGTGCGGGTGGAGTCGCTGTTCATCGACGAGGGCTTCGGCAGCCTGGATGCGGACACGCTGCGGGTGGCCATGGATGCGCTGGACGGCCTGCAATCGATGGGACGCAAAGTTGGCGTCATCTCGCACGTGCAGGAGATGACGGACCGCATCGCCACCAGGATCCTGGTCCAGCCGTCAGCCGGGGGCAAGAGCGCCGTCACGGTGGAATAAGGCCCGCGGCGTCGCGGCCCGCCGACTCAGCGCTCGCGCGCGTTGGCGGGCCGCGACATCCTGATCAGCTCCCACCCCAGTTCACGCCGGATCTGTTGCGGGTCGGGCGGCGGACGACGCTCCACGATCTGGTTTTGCAACCACTGTCGGACGGATTCCTTGCTCGGTTGCTTGGACTGCTCCATGGCGTGACCTCTTGGCGGTAGGACTGCGGCGGCGACGCTGGTCGCATCGCCGGACACACCCTCAACGCCACGGCGTCCTTTCAGTTGACGCGCGCCTCGCCGCCTCCGCCCTTCAATTGCAACCAATTGCTACAGCGGGGCGGGGCCGGATTTGCTATTATCTGGACAAGTTCGCAGGTCGTTCGCCAACCTGGGCCACTCCGTCCCGCCGCCATGAGCACAGCCGCCATCCCCGCCAGCGCAAGCACCGTGCCGCCGCCCTCGGTGGCCCTGCGTGCCGCGTCCGGCACCGCAGGGCAGGACGCCACCCGCGCCACGGCCAATGGCGACGCGCGCGCCGGCGCCCCAGGCGACCGTGCAGCGACCGGCACTGCCGCCCCTGCCCCGGCGCCCCAGTCCACCGCCTCCAGCACCACCACGCTGACGCCGCAGGCGCTGGCCCTGATCGACCGGCTCAAAACGCGCGACACGGAGGTGCGCCAGCACGAACAGGCGCACCTGGCCGCCGCCGGGGGCATGGCCGTCTCCGGCGCCTCCTACACTTACCAGCGCGGCCCGAACGGGGTCGATTACGCCATCGGCGGCGAAGTCCACATCGACACCTCGCCCGGACGCACGCCCGAGGAGACCATCACCCGCGCCCGCACCATCCAGGCCGCCGCGCTGGCACCGGCCGACCCGTCCGGCCCGGACCGCGCGGTGGCCGCCCAGGCGCAGCAAATGGAACAACAGGCCCGGGCTGAACTGGCGGTCGAAACGGCGCAGCAGGCGGGAGCGGCCAGCGCGCCGTCGACCGGCGCGCAAGTGGCGCCGCTACAACAGCCCCCTACGGCCGAATCGGTCCGGCGCGCATACGAGATGACGCCACCGGCCCCGCCCCGGCTCGACGTCGTGGCCTGATGATAGAATCGCGCCTTTGTCCGCGATTCATCCAGATCATGCTTAAAGCCCCACGCACCCTCACGTTCAAATGCGCCAACTGCGGCAAATCGGTCCAGGTCTTCCTGCAAAAGGTATCGGCCTGCTCCCACATCCAGCCCTACCAGGGTATTTGCCAGTGCGGCGAAGTCAAACGCCACGCCACCGGTCAGAAGGAAGCGGTCCAGTCCTATCTGGCATCGCCCGATGGCAGCTGGTCGCATCACCATTAATTGCAATAAAGACCTCAAGTTTTTGACTCCGGGGTCGTTATCGTAAGTACCATCCTCAGGAAACTGCCATGTCTACCATCTCCGCACTCGGCGCCCGCACGTTGCCGGCGCAAGCATACCCTGCCGCCCTTGCGCAGGCCGATGCCCGGCCAGCCAACGTCCCCGCGCCCAAGGCGGCGGGCAGCGACAGCGCCATTTCCCTGTCCAACAGTGGCGTCGACCTGGAGAAGCGCCTGTCTTCGCTCGGCAATTCGACGGTGGACCTGGCCCAAAGCCTGCTGGGCAGCTTCGCCCAGAACCTGTTCGGCGATGCCGGCAAAGGCGCGGCCATCTCGTTCGACTCCGTCAGCCTGGACGCCCAATCGAGCCTGAGCGCGGCCGTGCAGCACAGCACCGGCCCCAATGGCAGCACCGACGCGGCGGGCGTGCAACTGACGGACAGCACCCACTTCCTGGGGAAAGGCACGATCACGACGGCCGATGGCCGCAAGTTCGACTTCGAGATCGAAGTCCAGTACAGCGACCAATACACGGCGCTGGCGGGCCAGCACAGTTCAAGTACAGCCGCCGCGCAGGGCGCCAGCGGCGGCCAGGGAACCACCGGCACTGCTGGCGGCACAGGGCAAACCAGTCACGCGGACACCAGCGGCCTGCCGACGGTGCAGTTCCCGAACGTGGACTTCCCCGGCACGCTGGCCGACCTGTTCCAGCTGATCGGGCGTAACCTGCAATCGAGCCTGTCGGTCGACCCTGGCGCCGGCGACAAGAGCAATGGCAACAATATCGACCGTACAACATTGCGCAACCTGTCGTTGCGTCTGCTGAGCCTGGTCGACAGCAAGCACAAAGACACCTACGCGCCGCCCAACGGCGCCGAGGCGCGCGCCAAGTCCGTCGCGGACGCGTATGGCGCGGCGCCGGCCGCCACCGACGCGGCGCAAGCCGGCGCGGTGCCATCGCAATCACCATCACCATCGCCAGCAACGAGCGCGCCATCGGAAACGACGGTGTCAGCCAGCACCGGCACCGGCACCAGCACCGCCGCCAGCGCGACAGCGGGCACCGACGCCGACCCAAGCGCGGCGTTGGCCGCCTGACTCCGCCCCGCCACCGTCATCGCAGACCGACCACTGATGCCACGCCTGCGCGGCGTCGTCCGTGGCATGGGGACGGCGTCACCGGTGGGCGCGTCGGCCCGGCTCTGAATCGCCACGTATAATAGCGGCCACATTCGCGCCATCGTTGCCCCCTCGTCCTGCCAGCACACCCGTCGCGGCAGTGCCGGTGGCTTGCACAACGTGGCGCCCGCCCCTATCCACCGTACCGATTGCCCCAAGATGCCCCTTCATTCCTCCGCTCCACGCTCCCCGCAACGCATGCAGGTGGCAGCATGACCGCCCCGATCCAGCACATCCACTGGCAGGAGAACGGCGCCGAACAGACGGCCCGCTGGCGCTCGGAAGCAGGCATGCCCCCGCCCAAGCGCGTCGTCATCGCCGATGACCGTACCAATGCCGACGTGGCGTACCGCCTGGCCTGCGAAGGCACGGCCCTGCTGTGGCGCGGCGACTTCCAGAACGCGCGCCAGTTGCTGCAAGCGCTGGCGCGGCGCGCCGACCACAAGCACGGCAAAGGTGGCAAGAAGGCGCCCAAGACAGCCAAAGTACCGGCCACGCCCACCGACGCGTTCCACCTGCACCGCCAGGCCCAGTCGCAACGGGCGCGCACGCTGGCCATGCTGCTGATTCCGTTCGACGCCGACTACGGCATCCCGCTGCGCCGGGCGCCGGACGTGAAACTGGCCTGCAATGAAGCGTACGACCGGGGCGAGGAGCCGTTCATCGCCTCGCTGCGCGAGCTGCTTGGCCTGATCGGCGCGCATGAATGGCGCCGCACGGGCGTCGAGATCGCGGCGCTGGGTGCGCGCATCCACCCGCACTATGGCGTGTTCTCGCCGGTGCGCGGCGAATACGTGCAGCTGGTGGCCGACACGCCGCTGCCGGCCGGCGCCAAGCTGGCGTTCGACATCGGCGTGGGCACGGGCGTGCTGTCGGCCGTGCTGGCCAAACGCGGCGTGGCGCGCGTGGTCGCCACGGACCAGGACCGGCGCGCCCTGAGCTGCGCGCGCGAGAACCTGGCGCGGCTGGATCTGGACCAGCAGGTCGAGCTGGTGGAAGCCGACCTGTTCCCCGAGGGCCGCGCGCCGCTGGTGGTGTGCAATCCGCCGTGGGTGCCGGCACGCCCCAGTTCACCGATCGAATACGCCGTCTACGATCCGGACAGCCGCATGCTGCGCGGCTTCCTGGACGGACTGGCGGCCCATCTGGCACCGGGCGGCGAAGGTTGGCTGATCCTGTCCGACCTGGCCGAGCATCTGGGACTGCGGCCACGCCAGCAACTGCTGGACTGGATCGCCGCCGCCGGCCTGAAGGTATTGGGCCGTCACGACGTCAAACCCATGCATCCGCGCGCGGCCGACGCCAGCGATCCGCTGCACGCGGCCCGCGCCGCCGAGGTGACGTCGCTGTGGCGCCTGGGCGCGGCCTGACCACGCACCGGGGCGCCCCCGAGCCCCGGTTCACCCGCGCGTCCATATAAGCGCCACTTAAGAATTACGCAGAAATATAAGTCCATCTTATTCCGGCACTTGCGCAGCGCAGCAAACGTCTATATAATTCGGGCACACAGACGCGGGGTGGAGCAGTCTGGCAGCTCGTCGGGCTCATAACCCGAAGGTCACAGGTTCAAATCCTGTCCCCGCAACCAAATTCGAAGCCGTTGATTCTTGCGAAAGGATCAGCGGCTTTTTCGTTTCCGGCCGCCTCATGGCACATACCATGCCATGCCATGCCATGCGCTTGAGCGGGCAACGGCAATCGCCAGCCCGCCTGCTTTGCACTTTCTGGACAAACTGTCACAATTGCGCCTACTGTAATTTCCCACCCGGCCATCACCAAGGAGCAGCGCGTGAACGACAAACCAGAAGACCAGCACTATCCAGCAGACGACCTTCCGGCCAATCCCGCGCGCCGGCGCATCTTCCAGGCGGCGACGGCGGTCGGCCTGGCCACCACCCTGCCCGAACTGGCGGAGGCGGCGCCCGCCCACAAGAGCGTGAAGGGCTCGCTGGACGCCAAGCTGAAAGCCCACGTCAAGCACGTCGTGGTGATCTATCTGGAAAACCGCAGCTTCAACAACCTGTTCGCGAACTTCCCCGGCACGCAGGCGCCGCTGTCGGGCGTGGCGCCGGAGGCCTGCCTGCAAAGGGACCGTGACGGCAGCGTGCTGCCCGTGCTGCCCAAGGTCTGGGGCGGCATGGTCCCCAACAGCCAGGACATCGGCGGCAAGCACTACGCGATCAAGGAAGACCAGATCAAGGATCTGCCCAACGGCCCGTTCAAACTGGTGGACACGGAAGGCAAGCCGCTGCCGGAAGCCGTCGTCACGCGCGACCTGTGGCACCTGTTCTACCATAACCAGATGCAGATCAACGGCGGCAAGAACGACGGCTTCGCGGCCTGGGGCAACGCCGGTGGCCTGGTGATGGGCTATTACGGCGAAACGAGCAAGAACCTGGGCCTGTGGAAGATCGCCGAACAGTACACGCTGTGCGACAACTTCTTCATGGCCGCTTTCGGCGGCTCCTACCTGAACCACCAGTTCCTGATCAGCGGCCGCACGCCCGAGTATTTCAACGCGGCCGATACAGCGGCGAAGAAGAAGATCGCTGTACTGGCCGACGGACCGCAAGGCGTCCGCCTGGCCGTGGCGCCCGACTGTCCCGGCGCGCTGGAAGGCCCGCCCAAGTTCGTCAACGACGGCGCCATCACGCCCGATGGCTACGCTGTCAACACCATGGCCCCGCCCTACCAGCCCAGCTACATCCGCCCCGCGCCGGGGGGCGACCCGCTGCTGGCCGATCCGGCCGACGCCAATGTCCTGCCGCCGCAAACCTACCAGACCATCGGCGACCTGCTGTCGGCCAAGTCGGTGAGCTGGGCGTGGTACGGCGGCGCGTTCCAGGCCGCGCTGGACGCACGCGGCGGTGGCGCCAAGCCGAATTTCCAGTATCACCACCAGCCATTCAACTACTTCCAACAGTTCGCCCCCGGCACCGCCGCGCGCGCCGCACACCTGCGCGATGGCGGCCTCGGTGACAGCCCGATCTCGAACAAATTCCTGGCCGACGTGGTGGCCGGCAAGCTGCCGGCCGTGACCTTCTACAAGCCGCAAGGGAACCTGAACCTGCACGCCGGTTATTCGGACGTGGAATCGGGCGACCAGCACGTCGCCAACGTGATCGAGCACCTGAAGAAATCGCCGCAGTGGAAGGACATGGTGGTGGTGATCACCTTCGACGAGAACGGCGGCTGGTGGGACAACGT
The DNA here is from genome assembly GCF_058801745.1 of Rugamonas sp. GW822-FHT03B10. Taxonomy (NCBI): domain Bacteria; kingdom Pseudomonadati; phylum Pseudomonadota; class Betaproteobacteria; order Burkholderiales; family Oxalobacteraceae; genus Rugamonas; species Rugamonas sp. GW822-FHT03B10. The sequence goes on from NZ_JBXANP010000015.1 coordinate 37,377, forward strand.
GGCGCCGCCCAAGGGCGACCGCTGGGGCCCCGGTTCGCGCGTGCCGGCCATCATCGTCTCGCCGTATGCGAAAAAAGGCCAGGTCGACCACAACTTCTACGACACCACCTCCATCCTGCGCCTGATCACGCGCCTGCACGATCTGCCGCTGCTGGAAGGTCTGGCCGCGCGCAACGCCGCGTTCCGGGCGCGCGGCGCGCTGCCGCCGGGCGACCTGACGGCGGCGCTCAGCTTCCGCTGACGCACCGCCTGCCCGCCTGCCCCCAATGCCCGGCGCCCATCGCGCCGGGCCGGGCCGCCCACGGTCAAAACGGTTTGTGATACACTGCACGCGCTATTTACCGAGCCCGACTGCCACAGCCGGGCTTTTATTTTGAGCGGCGCATATTCGCGCGCCGCGCCGTTCAAGCGGTTCGCAGCCAGGGCCGCTCCATCGCCCGCGCAGGCGCGCGCGGTGGGCAAGAGATTTTGAAATGAGAGATAAAAAAGATAACGCGACGTTCGACCTGCCCGGCTTCAGTCCCGCCGCGCCGCTCGAGCCGGAGCCCAAGCGTCCGCTCGGGCCGCGCCCGCGGCGCGCCACGCTCCAGCAGGTGCAGCTCGAACTGCTGGAGCCGACCGACACCACCGGCCTGCCCGTGTGGAAGCGCGACGACAATCTGGACCTGACCGGCCTGCCCGTCTGGGCGCCCGATTAAACACACCTGTGCCTCCGCCCGCGCGCGGACGCATGCATCGCACCATGGCTCAACGCTGCGTTAGCCTGTTAGACTGTGCCCACCCCCGCCATCCTGACCCGTTCCTCCACCATGACATCGACTTCCTTTTCCAGCCTGCCGCTGACGCCCGCCCTGCTGTCCAACCTCGACACGCTGGGCTACCACCAGATGACGGCGATCCAGGCCCAAAGCCTGCCGGCCGTGCTGGAGGGACGCGACCTGATCGCCCAGGCCAAGACCGGCAGCGGCAAGACGGCCGCCTTCGGCCTCGGCATCCTGCAACGGCTCAACCCCGCCTGGTTCGCCACCCAGGCGCTGGTGCTGTGCCCCACGCGCGAGCTGGCCGACCAGGTGGCCAATGAGCTGCGCCGGTTGGCGCGCAGCGTCGGCAACGTCAAGGTGCTGGTGCTGACGGGCGGCGCGCCCATGCGGCCCCAGATCGCCTCGCTCGAACACGGCGCCCACATCGTGGTGGGCACGCCGGGCCGCATCCGCGACCACCTGGGCCGCGCCACGCTGGACCTGTCCAAGTTGCAGACGCTGGTGCTGGACGAGGCGGACCGCATGACGGACATGGGCTTCTACGACGAAATCGCCAACATCGTCAGCGCCTGCCCCACCCGGCGCCAGACCTTGCTGTTCTCGGCCACCTACCCGGACGACATCCGCCACGCCACCGCCGCGTTCCTGATCGACCCGCTGGAAGTGACGGTCGAGGCCCAGCACGACAACAACCAGATCGAACAGCGCTTCTACGAAATCGGCTTCGACGAGCGCAACCAGGCCGTGGCCCGTCTGCTCAACCATTTCCAGCCCGTCTCCACGATCGCCTTCTGCAACACCAAGGTCCAGTGCCGCGAACTGGCCGACGCGCTGCGCGCCCAGGGCTTCTCCGCGCTTGCGCTGTACGGCGAGCTGGAACAACGTGAGCGCGACGAGATACTGGTGCTGTTCGCCAACCGTAGCTGCTCTGTACTGGTGGCCACCGACGTCGCCGCGCGCGGCCTCGACATCCCCAACCTGGAAGCCGTCATCAACGTCGACGTGTCCAAGGATACGGAAGTGCACATCCACCGCATCGGCCGCACGGGACGCGGCGGCGAAAAGGGCCTGGCCCTGTCGCTGTGCGCGCCCAACGAAAAGAAATGGGTCAAGCTGATCGAGGAATACCAGAACGCGCCCGTCGAATGGCACAAGCTGGCCGAGTTGAAGGAGGACGAATACGCGGTGGCCGAGGCGGCCCCCATGATGACGCTGGTGATCCATGGCGGCAAGAAGGACAAGCTGCGTCCGGGCGACCTGCTGGGCGCGCTGACGGGCGACGCCGGGCTGCTCAAGGAACAGGTGGGCAAGATCAACGTGTTCGAGTTCCAGACCTATGTGGCGCTCGACCGCCGCATCGCCTACCAGGCGTTCGAACGGCTCAACAAGAACAATCCGCTGGGCGGCGACTTCGGCGCCATCAAGGGCCGGAACTTCAAGATGCGTTTTATCGACGTCTAACAGCGCTCCACCTGGGCGCCGGCGCCGCCCTCCCCCGGCCCCGCCCCGCCCCGCCGCCTGGCTGCTGACTTTGCAACGGGCGCCCCGCCTCTGCTACACTGCGCCCATCATCGGGTTCGTCTCACACCGGCCCGCCGTAACGCCGCTTGCATGTTCAGCTGAACTGTATCGGGTCTGACGGCCCGCGCGTGGCTGGTGCGTGCGACGAACACGATGGCATGTACCGTTTCCAAGCGCTGCCAGCACGCAGGTCGAGCAGAACAAATAGAGGTGCGCCATCCATGCGCGGATTCCGTCCGCCCATCCGCGTTCGCGCGGCGACCAGTCGCCGCTCCTGTCTGTTCATCCCGCGTCACCGGCGGCGTCCCATCGAATACCAACAAGGGATGCCATGACCTACCTGCACCAACTCGACGCCATCGTCCAGAACACCATCGCCCCGGCGGCCCACACCACCGACCGCGAAGCCGCCTTTCCCCGCGCCGCCGTGCGCGCGCTGGGCGAGGCCGGGCTGCTAGGCCTGATCAGCGCCACCACCGTCGGCGGCATGGGCCTCGGCCTGGCCGAGGCGGCGCAAGTGGTCGAGCGCATCGCCAAAGCCTGCCCGTCGACGGCCATGGTGGTGTGCATGCACTACTGCGCCACCACCGTGCTGGAAAAGACGGGCAGCGACGCCGTGCGCCGCGACATCGCCGCCGGCCGCCACCTGAGCACCCTGGCGTGGTCGGACACGGGCTCGCGCAGCCACTTCTGGGCCCCCGTCGGCACCGCCCGCGCCGACGGCGATGCGGTCCTGATCGACGGCAGCAAGACCATGGTCACCTCGGCCGGCGAGGCCGATTCCTACGTCTGGTCCACCGGCCCCATGGCCGCCGAAGGCGCCAGCTCGCTGTGGCTGGTCGACAGCAAGGCCGCCGGCCTGAGCGAAGTCAAACCGTTCGACGGCCTGGGCCTGCGCGGCAACCGCTCCTCGCCGCTGACGGCCAAAGGCGTGCGCGTGTCGCGCACCGCCCTGCTGGGCGCGGACGGCGGCGGCTTCGACGTGATGATCGGCACCGTGCTGCCCGTGTTCGCCACCCTGATCGCCTCGTGCTCGGTGGGCCTGATGGACGCCGTGCTGGAAGCGGCCTGCAGCCACGTCGGCGCCAGCAAACTCGAACACATCAACAGCGCGCTGGCCGACCTGCCCACCATCCGCGCCTACATCGCCCGCGCCCGCATCCAGGCCGACATGGTGCACACGCTGCGCGACGACACCGTCACGGCGCTGGCCCAGGGCCGGCCGGACGCCATGCTGCGCGTGATGCAGGTGAAGGCGGCCGCCGCCGAAGCGGCGCTGGAAGTGAGCGACACGGCCATGCGCGTGTGCGGCGGCGCCGCCTTCCGCAAGGATCTGGGCGTGGAGCGCTACTTCCGCGACGCGCGCGCCGCATCCGTGATGGCGCCGACCTCCGACGTGCTGTTCGACTTTATCGGCAAGGCCGTCTGCGGCATGCCGGTGTTCGGTTAAGGAGCGCGCGATGACCAAACCACTGATGATGGGCGCCGTCGCCTACGCACCGAAAGTCGTGACGATCTGGGAAGGCTTCAAGGAATACTTCCGCCGCAACGGCTTCGAGTTCGACTACATCCTGTACTCCAACTATGAACGCCAGGTGGAAGCGCAGTTCGACGGCAGCATCGCGCTGGCGTGGAATTCGCCGCTGGCCTGGGTGCGGGCCGAACGCATGGCCCGCGCGCGCGGCCAGCAGGTGCGCGCGATCGCCATGCGCGACAGCGACTGCGACCTGACCTCCGTGCTCGTGACCCGCGACGACGCCAGCGCCCCCGCCACACTGGCCGCGCTGGCCGGCAAGACGATCGGCTTTGGCGCCATCGACTCGCCGCAGGCGCGCCTGATCCCGCTCGACCACCTGCGCCAGCACGGCCTGCTGGCCGGCCGCGACTTCACGGCCAAGCGTTTCGACGTATTGGGCGGCAAGCACGGCGACCATATCGGCGGCGAACGCGACGCGGCGCTGGCCCTGATGGCGGGCGAGATCGACGCCGCCTGGATGATCGACAGCAACCACATGGCGTTCTCGCGCGAAGGCATCCTGCCGGCCAGCGCCACCCGTATCCTGACCCGCACCGGCGCCTTCGACCACTGCAACTTCACCGTCAGCCCCGGCGCGCCGGAAGCGGCCATCGCCCGCTTCTCGGAACTGCTGCTGGCCATGCGCTGGGACGATCCGGAAGTGCGTCCGCTGCTGGAACTGGAAGGCCTCAAGACCTGGCTGCCCGGCCGCACCAGCGGCTACGATGCGCTGATCCGCGCTACCGACGACGAGCGCTTCTACGACCTCGAAGGGAACATCCTTGCGACCGACTATCGATATTGAGACGCTTGGCTTCGACGCCGGCGCCCACCTGCTGGTCAAGCACGCGCTGCAGGACGTGGCGCCCGGCGCCGATATCGACGTGACCGGCGCCAGCGCGGGCTGGGACAGCCAGCTGGCCGCCTGGTGCCGCAGCCAAGGCCACCCGTGCCAGCTGGTCGAACAGGACGGTCGCACGGTGGCGCGCGTCACGCGCGGCCACGTGCAAGCGGGCCGCTGGCGCGGCGCCATGCACACCGGGCACGCCGATCCCGCGCTGGACGGCGCCGTGGCCGACCACGCCCAACCGCGCTGGGGCCTGGCCGCACGCGGCGCGACGGTGGAAGCCGGCTCGCCGGCCATGCACTTCCGGCTCGATCAGAAGAGCGAAGTGTGGGCCGGCCGCGCGGCCGACCTGTACGCGCAGGCGGCCGCCGCACAATGGGATCCCGAGACGGCCATCGACTGGAACACCCCGTTCGCGCTGCCCGACATCGTGGAGGACGCCGTGGTCCAGGTGCTGACCTACATGATCGAGAACGAGGTGGCGGCGCTGGTGGTGCCGGCCCGCTTCCTGGGCCAGTTGCACCCGCACTTCCGCGAAGTGCAGGCGGTGCTGGCGATCCAGTGCGCCGACGAGGCGCGCCACATCGACGTGTTCACGCGCCGTGTGCGGCTCAAGGGCAAGGAGCCCGCGCTGTCGACGGCCGGCGGCCAGAATTCGCTCAAGACGCTGCTCGACGAGGCCGATTTTTCCGTGGCCGAGTTCCTGCTGTCGGTGCTGGGTGAAGGCACGTTCGTCAGCCTGCTGCAGTTCCTGCACACCCACGCGCCCGATCCCGTCACGCGCCAGATCGCGCGCCTGGCCGCGCGCGACGAGGCGCGCCATGTGGCCTTCGGCATGACCCACCTGGCCGCGCGGCTGGAGCAGGAGCCGGCCTTCCGCACCCGGCTTGCCAACGCGGTCCAGTCGCGCAACGACGCGCTGTCGGGCACCTCGGGCCTGAACGAGGAAGTGTTCGACGCGCTGATCCTGCTGGCGGCCGGCGAATTCACGCCCGCCGCCATCGCCACCGGCTATCAGCGGGTACAGGCGCTGATGGTGGACATGGCCGAGGGACGCCAGGCGCGGCTCGAAAAACTGGGCTTCGCCAAGGACGCGGCGCAGCAGCTGTCAGCCCTCCACACCCGCAACTTCATGTAGCCAACGCTCCGGCGCCGTCGTGGAATTTCCACAACGGCGCCGGCCTGAGATTTATATAAGCACTTATGGAAATCATGCTAATATAACCACATGAGACAAGGACTCGGCACCCAATTACGGCACCTGATCGAACTACTGGACGGCGCCGTCCAGCAAGCCTACGTGGAAGCGGGGCTCGCATACCGGCCCCGCTACACGCCGGTGATGCGGGTACTGGCGCAACAGGGCTGCGCGACCATTGGCCAACTGGCGAGCATGGCGGGCATCACGCAGCCGGCGGCCACGCAGACGGTCGCGCTGATGAAGAAGGAAGGCCTGCTGTTGGTTGCCGCCAGCGACGACGACGGCAGGCAACGCGTGGTGCGCCTGAGCCCCAAGGGCGAGGCCATGCTGCCCCGCCTGCGCGCCTGCTGGAACGCGACCAGGCACGCGGCCGACAGCCTCGATACGGAACTGGAATTTCCCTTGTCGGTATGCCTGGCGCAGGCGATCACCGCCCTCGAGCGCCACGGCTTCGGCGCGCGCATACGCGAAGCGGGACAAACAGCGGACAAGGGACCCGATTAGCAAGTTTGAGAAAGAAGACCGACCAACCAACCGACGAAAGCGACCATGGAACACACTCTGAGCATTGCGACGACCAAACCCTCCCTGCCATCGCGCCTGATGGCCCATCCCCTGATCCGCATCCTGCTCGGCATCGTGCTGACCTTCGGGCCCGTGCCGCTGACGATGATCGCCGCATCCAAGCTGGTGGCCAAGTCCTACCGCGTCATGTGGCCGCAGTTGCTGGCCGCCGCACTGGTCTGGTTCGGCTATCGCTTCTACGTGCGCCGCGTCGAGAAGCGGCAACCGCTGGAACTGTCCACGCCGGGCATGGCGCGCGAACTGGGCGCCGGGCTGATGATCGGCGCCGCCCTGGTGATGTCCACCTTCGCCATCCTGGCCGTGCTGGGCGCATACCGGCTCGACGGCATCAATCCCGTGAGCGCCACGATGCTGGTGCCGCTGGCCGAAATGGTGCTGGTCGGCATGACCGAGGAGATGATGTTCCGTGGCGTGATCTTCGGGGTCGCTGAACGGTCGCTCGGCAGCCTGCCGGCCGTCGCGATCTCCGCGCTGGTGTTCGGCCTCGGGCACCTGCCCAATGAAGGCGCCACCGCGCTGGCCGTCAGCGTGATCGCCGCCTATGGCGTGCTGCAAGCGGCGCTTTACATGAAGACGCGCCGCCTGTGGGTCTGTATCGGCACGCACATGGCATGGAACTACGGCCTCGATGTCGTGTTCTCCTCCACCGTGTCGGGACACGCGGCGAGCAGCGGCCTGCTGCGCGGCGCGCTGACGGGCGACACCCTGCTCACGGGCGGCGCGTTCGGCGTGGAAGGCTCGCTGGTGGTCCTGCTGCTGATCGCCGCCAGCGCCGCGTTCTGGCTGCGCCGCGCGTTGGCGCAACAGAAGACCGGCCGCTAGCGCGCCGCCAGCGCCACACCGGCCGGCAAGCGCTGCGCGCGCCGGTGCAAGGTGGCCTGCTCGAAAGCGTACGCCATGCCGATCAGCTTCGCCTCGCTGTAGGCCGCGCCGACGAACGACAGGCCCACATGCAGCCCGCGCACCTGCCCAGCCGGCACGGTGATGTGGGGATAGCTGGCCGCGGCGGCCGACGATGGAAAAGCGGCGGCCGCATGGCCACCGTGGACGGCATTGTTCAGCCACGCGGGCCCACTGGTGGGCGCCACCAGCGCATCGAGGCCAAGCTCGCGCATCACTTGGGCGATGCCCTGCTCCGGCCCATCGCCCGCATCGGCCAGTGCCGATTCCACCAGCACGGCGCCCTGCGCCTTCAGGTCCACCAGCGCTTTTTCAATCACGACGTCGAGTTCGGTGTTGCCGCCGCAATGGCTGCGGACCACGCCGATCCGCGTGCCACGCAGTCCCGTCTTGTCGAGCGCGGCGCGATAATCGGCGGCCTTGTGGCCGGCCGCCGTCGTGGCCGGATCGTTCGCATCGGTGCCGGCCATGGCGGCCAGCATCAGCGCCGCATCGGCCACGCTGCGCGCCATCGGCCCCGCCGTGTCGCGCGATGGATCCACGGGTACGATGCCGCTGCGGCTCACCAATCCCAGCGTCGGCTTGATGCCAACCAGTCCGCAAATGGACGCCGGCGAGACGATGGAATCATCGGTCTCCGTGCCCACGGCCAGGGTGGCCAGGCCAGCGGCGATGGCCGCGCCGGAACAGGGCGTGGCGCCACCGGCGGCGAGCGCCGGCCGCACCTGGGCCCACTCGCGCGGATTGGTCTTGCCGATGATGACCGCGCCGGCCGCCCGCAACTGGGCCACCACGAACGCGTCGCGCGCCGCGCGCGCGTCGGCCGGCGCCTGCGCGCGGGTGCCGGCGCCGACAGCGGCGCAAGTGCTCATGCGGTCGGCGGTGGCGATGTTGTCTTTCAACAGAACGGGGATGCCGTGCAGCGGGCCGCGCAGGCGCTTGAGGCCGCGTTCGCGGTCCATCTCCAGCGCGATCTTCAGCGCCTCGGGATTGATCTCGATGAGGGCGTTGACACGCGGTCCGGTGGTGGCGATGGTCTTGATGCGGGCCAGGTACTGCGACGTGAGCGAATGCGACGTGAGCTTACCGGCCTGCATCAACTCCTGCTGTTCCCGGACGCCGGCATCGAGGATGCCGCCGCTACCGAACCTGGGCGCCGCGCCCGCGGCGCGCACACTGCCTGCCAACGCACCGGCGTCCATGCCGGCCCGAACGAACTCCCTGCGATCCATGCCATCCTCGTGAGTGGTTAATCCCTGGTATCTACCATCCGTTACCGCACGCGTTAGCATAGCAGCGGAAATACTTTCACTCCAGAAAAATTGCAGTTGAGAATAGAATATTCCTCAATATTTCCACACGCCGGGGTCTGGACGTAAAAAAAGCACGCCGGGCGGAACCGGGCGTGCTTTTCAGTGCGGCGGGTGCAGCTTAGTTGCGGACCACGCGCTTGTACTCGTTGGTGCGGGTGTCGATCTCGATCACGTCGTCCTGGCTCACGAACAGGGGAACCTGCACGGTGTGGCGGTGGGCTTCGATCGCGTTTTCGATCTTGGCTTCCTTCAGGACGTTGCCCGAAGTGTTGCCCTTGACGGCGGGTTCCGAGTACACCACTTGACGGGCGATGGTGGTTGGCAGTTCAACCGAGATCGCTTTGCCATCGTAGAACACGGCTTCGCATTCCATGCCGTCTTTCAGGTAGTGCAGCGCGTCGCCCAGGTTTTCTTCTTCGATTTCGTACTGGTTGTACTCGGCGTCCATGAAAACGTACAGCGGGTCGGCGAAGTACGAGTAGGTCACTGGCTTCTTGTCCAGCACGACGACGTCGAACTTGTCATCGCCACGGAACACGTTTTCCAGCGGGCTGTTGGTCAGAAGATTCTTCATCTTCCACTTGTAGGTGAAGCCCGTGCGGCTCGAACCGTTCACATCCGAACGCAGCACGATCATAGGCTTGCTGTCGACCATAATGATATTGCCAACACGAATTTCTTTTGCAGGTTTCATAGAGAGTGTACGTAAAAAGTAAGTTGCATAAAAAATCAACTGCTGCCGATGGCAATGAAGCCGCTAGCCACGTTTGATCGGGTAAAAATACGTTCTAAAATAACCGGGCATTATACCCGACTTTCATGCTTAACCGACTGGATTAGTCGGGAAAACTTCAGCAAATTCCCCGTCATGTCACCGTTCTCCAGGATTTGGCGCTGCCAGTCGGCGGCGCGCGCGGCGATCGCCGGCATTTCCGCGCGCAGCGCGGCCCACAGGGCGGCACTGTGCTGATCGCCTGTACCGGCACCGTTCCAGTACAGCGAGAAGGCCGTCAGCCCATCCAGACCGCCGGCGTACCGGTCCAGAAAAGCGCGCAGCTTTTTGTGGTGCAGGTTCTCGTCCTGCGGATAGATATGCCAGACGAAAGGCTTGCCGGCCCACTGCGCGCGCACGAAGGAATCCTCGCCACGCACGAAATTGAGGTCGCATGCCCACAGCAGCTTGTCGTAGTCCGGCTGCGGCACGAATGGCAGCACCCGCACCGTCAGCGCGCCACGGGTGGTGACGGCGCCGGCCACGGCCCGCGCCCCCAGGAATGCCTGCACCGCATCGGCCGCCACGCCTTCCGGCACCAGGCAGGTGACGGGTTCCGCGCCCGCCTCCCATTGCGCGAACAGCGCAGCGACGGGCGCGTGCGGATAGCAGAACACCGACACTTTTTGCGCCGCCATTTCCGCAGCCGACAGCCCCAATCCCGACAGGAACGCCGCCATGGCGGCGGGATCGGACTGGAACTGGCGGCGGCGCTCGTCCAGCGCCGCCTCCACCAGCAAGCCGCCGGTCTTGGCGGTGAAGCCGGGGAAGAAGAAATGCTTCGTCAGCGGCAGGCGCGGGTGGGAAGACGGCAGCGTATGGCAGCCCTCCACCCACTCCTCGGCCGTCAAGCCTTCGAGATTGAGCCACACGGGGCGCGGTTCGCATTCGACCATCGCGGCGATATAGCCTTCCGGGATATCGCAGCCGAAAAATTCGATCACGATATCGGCCACGTCGGCCGCCTCGAACTCGCCGTCCTGACTGTGCCAGTGGCGCACCGTGACGCCGGCCACCAGCTGGGTCTCGGTATCGGTGGCCACGTCGGGACAGATGCGACGGAAACTGCGCAGGTCGTCCACCCACAATTCGACGGCCACCCCATGCTCGTGCGCCAGTTGCCGCGCCATGCGCCAGCAAATGCCCACATCGCCGTAGTTGTCGACCACCTTGCAGAAAATGGCCAGCGTGGTCCGGCGATCCCGGCCAGTCGCGCCGAGCGGATCGGGCAGCCCTTCCGCCCACGCGCGCGCGTGCGGCGCGAGCAGGCACGATACCGGACCGGCCAGGCAAGCGCCGAGCGCCGCGTAGCGTCCACCCCCGCCATTCCAGACCTGGAAGGCTTCGGCCAGCGCGGCCGCCGCATGCGCGGGCAGCGCCGCGCCGTATGCGCCGACGAAGGTTTGCGCCACCGCAGGGCCGGCGCCCTCCTCCACCTGCCAGATGAAGGGGCGGGCCGCCAGCTGCGCACGCACCAGTTGCGTCTCGCCGCGCACGAAATTGACATCGCACGCCCACAGCAGATGATCGTAGGACTGCGCATCGAGGGTCGGCAGCACCTGCACGGTCAACCCGCCGCGCGTGGCGCGCGCGCCGGCGACCGCGCCGGACTGGAGGAACGCGGCCACCGCATCGGATGCCTCACCCTCGGGCACCAGGCACAGCGTGGGCGTGGCGGCGGCCTGCAACTGTGCGAACAGTTGCGATACGGGCGCCGCTTGGTTGCAGCACAGCGAGATCCGGCGCGCGTACGCCACGCGCTGCATGTCCACATCGAGCCCGGCGAAGAAGGCGGCGCGCACATGCGCGTTGTGATGAAACGGCCAGCGGCGCGCGGCCAGCGGCGCGGTGTCCGGCACGTCGGCAACGGAGCCGGTTCGGTTCAAATCGGAGGAAGAGGCCATCGTCGGGCACCATCAACAAACGCGTCCAAGGCGGACGCAAAAAAAGCCGCACCAGGCGGCTTATTCGACCGTCTTCCGGCGTGCGGCCGGCGCGGTTATCTGGCGTCCCCAGGGGGATTCGAACCCCCGTACTCACCGTGAAAGGGTGATGTCCTAGGCCTCTAGACGATGGGGACACG
>NZ_JBXANP010000015.1:48965-144240 GCF_058801745.1 Rugamonas sp. GW822-FHT03B10
CGCACTTATTGGTGGAGGTAAGCGGGATCGAACCGCTGACCTCTTGCATGCCATGCAAGCGCTCTCCCAGCTGAGCTATACCCCCTCTGGTGCAGAAATAATAAAAGCCGCCTTCGCGACTTTTGTTTTCACTACTTGTTGCTATCCAGCGTAAAGCCAAACATCAAACAATCAGTACAAACAACGTCAAACTACATCTACTGCTTTACAACTTGGCGTCCCCAGGGGGATTCGAACCCCCGTACTCACCGTGAAAGGGTGATGTCCTAGGCCTCTAGACGATGGGGACCGCGAACAACCAAACTACTTCTTCAACACGATCAGAACCGACTGCATTCTGATACTGGTGGAGGTAAGCGGGATCGAACCGCTGACCTCTTGCATGCCATGCAAGCGCTCTCCCAGCTGAGCTATACCCCCGTGTGCTGCAGAAGCAAGATTATAGCAGGGTTATCGTTTTGTGCAAATACCCTTCTGCAACCTTGCCGGCTTATTCTCTTAGTCGCTAAAAGCAAATTCAGAGAAATTTGGCCAGGCGCGAGAGAATAACGTCTCGGCCGAAAATTTGCAAGACCGAATCGATGGCCGGCGTTTGCAATTGCCCCGTCACGATCAGGCGCAGCGGCATCGCCATCTGCGGCATCTTCAAACCGTTCGCCGCCAGCACTTCCTTGATCATGGCCGACAAGGCTTCCTTGGTCCACTCCACCGTCTTGCAGCGCTCCGCGAATTGCGCCAGCGCCGGCTTCACGGCGTCCGTGAAGTGCTGGGCCAGCAGCGCCGCATCAGGCTTGGGTTCGCGGTAGAACAGCATGGCCGCATCGGCCAGCTCGTTGATGGTGTTGACGCGCTCCTTCATCAGCCCCAGCACGACCGGCAGCGCGGGCGCGCCGTCGAAGTTGGCGCCGTCATCGATCATGTGCGGCATGGCCAGGTCGGCCAGGCGCTGATTGTCGGCCAGCTTGATGTAGTGGTTGTTCAGCCAGGCCAGCTTTTCATTGTTGAACTGGGCGGCCGAGCGGGTCAGGTGATCGAGGTTGAACCATGCGCAGAACTGCTCCATCGAGAACACTTCATCATCACCGTGACTCCAGCCCAGGCGCGCCAGGTAGTTCAGCATCGCTTCCGGCAGATAGCCTTGCGCCGGGTAATCCATCACGCTGACGGCGCCGTGGCGCTTGGACAGCTTCTCGCCGTCCGCGCCGAGGATCATCGGCAGGTGGCCGTACAGCGGCAGCGGCGCGCCGATCGCGCGCAGGATGTTGATCTGGCGCGGCGTGTTGTTCACGTGGTCGTCGCCGCGCAGCACGTGGGTGATGCCCATGTCCCAGTCGTCCACCGCCACGCAGAAGTTATAGGTCGGCGTGCCGTCCGGGCGCGCGATCACCAGGTCGTCCAGCTCCTTGTTGGAGATGGTGATGGTGCCCTTGACCACGTCGTCCCACGTCACATCGCCGTCGAGCGGATTCTTGAAACGCACCACCGGCTTGCGGTCGGCGGGGATGGCCGGCAGCGTCTTGCCCGGCTCCGGGCGCCAGGTGCCGTCGTAACGGGGCTTCTCGCCGGCAGCGCGCATGCGCTCGCGCATCGCCTCCACTTCTTCAGGAGACGAATAGCACAGGTAGGCCGTGCCCTCTTTCAGCATCTGCGCCACCACCTCGCGGTAGCGGTCCATGCGCTGCATCTGGTAGAACGGACCCTCGTCGTGATTCAGCCCCAGCCACTGCATGCCGTCGATGATGGCCTGCACAGCCTCCGGCGTGGAGCGTTCCAGATCGGTGTCTTCAATACGCAGCACGAAGGTGCCGCCGAAGTGACGGGCGAAGGCCCAGGAGTACAGCGCCGTGCGGGCGCCGCCCAGGTGAAGATAGCCGGTGGGGCTGGGAGCGAAACGGGTGCGGACTGGCTTGGCGGGTGCGGTGGTCATCGAAGTAAGAAAGCTTGTGTGTAAAAGAAGCTATTTTACCGCGTTGCCGCGCGATCGCGAACATGGCTTGGCCGATGCACCGGTGTCCACACCGGTGTCAGGTCTGTCATTCGGACAGCCGCCGCGCACCTTTGAGATTTATCAAGCCGCGTCTATTAACGATCAACCGGACCTGGATGAAGGCCACCTACCATAGGTGACCTCTATTCCGATTGATCAAACTCAAAGGTGCGATCTTGGTGTCCGATTGACAGACCTGGCACCGGTTACTTGACTGTCACCTTGATACTGTTGCTCAACTGCGGGCCGTACGACTGGTGCGCGCCGTTGGCGAACTGCAGCGTGAGCGTGTAGCTTCCAGGAGGTAACTGGACCTCCGTTTCCGTCTGCCCCTTGCCGAAGTGCAGATGACTGGCGTCGAACGGCACCGGATCGCCCGCTTTGATGGCGTCCGCGTTGATCAGCAGGTGGTGGTGCCCGGTGTTGGCGCTCATGTCGCCCGCCGGTTTCACCTCCATGCCATCCACGCCGAACTTGACCTTGAACGGACTGCTGACCGTGGCGCCATCGGCCGGCTCGACGATCTTGACCGATTGGGCTTCGGCTTGGGCGCCAGACGCCACGCCGGCCATCAGGACCACGGCAGCCGCCATGCGGCTCATCATGCTTGCTGCGATTTTCATTGCGCGCATCTCCAGGTTAAACCACGGGGTCAAACAACGGCAGCATCAATCGTTCTTGATCACGATGCTGGGGAACTTGCTGGTCATGTCCTTGGCCTTCTCGGACACCTGCACCGCGATCTTGCGCGCGATATCCTTGTAGATGGCCGCCACCGGGCCATCGGGTTCGGCCACCACGGTCGGCTTGCCGGAGTCGGTCTGCTCGCGGATCGCCATCGTCAGCGGCAAGGCGCCGAGGAACTCCACGCCGAAATCCTTGCACATCTTGGCGCCGCCGCCGGAACCGAAGATCTCCTCCGCGTGGCCGCAGTTGGAGCAGATGTGGGTGCTCATGTTCTCGACGATGCCGAGGATGGGGATGCCCACCTTCTCGAACATGCGCAAGCCCTTGCGCGCGTCCAGCAGCGCGATGTCCTGCGGGGTGGTGACGATCACCGCGCCCGTCACCGGCACCTTCTGCGACAGCGTGAGCTGGATGTCGCCCGTGCCCGGCGGCATGTCGACGATCAGGTAATCGAGGTCGCGCCAGTTGGTCTGTTCCAGCAGCTGCTGCAGGGCCTGCGTGACCATCGGGCCGCGCCACACCATCGGCTCGTCCGGGTCGATCATGAAACCGATCGACGACACCTGCAGGCCGTAGTTCTCGAGCGGCTCCATGGTCTTGCCGTCGCGCGTCTCGGGCCGGCCGTTCACGCCCAGCATCATCGGTTGCGACGGGCCGTAGATGTCGGCATCGAGCACGCCGACCGACGCGCCCTCGGCCGCCAGCGCCAGCGCCAGGTTGACGGCGGTGGTCGATTTGCCCACCCCGCCCTTGCCGGAGGCGACGGCGATGATGTTCTTCACGTTGGGCAGCAGCTTCAGGCCGCGCTGCACCGTGTGCGAGATGATCTTCGATTGCACGCTGACGGTCACGGCGCCGGCGCCGGGCAGCGCCCGCAGCGCGTCCGTCACGCTGGCGCGGATCGCGTCGAACTGGGATTTGGCCGGGTAGCCGAGTTCGATGTCGACCGAAACGGCGCCGCCGTCGACCTTGATGTTCTTCACGGCCTTGCCGCTGACGAAGTCCTTCGTTGTATTCGGGTCAAGTACTTTTGCCAATGCCGCTTTGACGTCTTCTGCAGTGATGCTCATGGAAATCTCCGTAAGTGATGCAGCAGTCTAGCGCAAAATAGCCGAAATTACAGGATTGCCCCTGCCCCGAAAGTGCGCATTCCGCACTTCCGCTGTTAAAATGCTTCTTTTATCCACCCACAAAGTGCATCAATCATGACCCGCAAGCTGTTCGTCACCACTGCCCTGCCTTATGCCAACGCCGCCTTCCACATCGGTCACATGATGGAGTACATCCAGGCCGACATCTGGGTGCGCTTCCAGCGCATGCAGCGCGACGGCGACGGCCAGCGCGAGGTGCACTTTGTCGGCGCCGACGACACCCACGGCACGCCGATCATGATCGCGGCCGAGAAGGAAGGCATCACGCCGCAGGAATTCGTGGCCAAGATCGCGGCCGGCCGGGCCCAGTACCTGGACGGCTTCCACATCGCCTTCGACAACTGGTACTCGACCGATTCGCCGGAAAACGTCGAACTGTCGCAGGGCATCTACCGCAAGCTGCGCGACGCCGGCCTGATCGCGACCAAGGTGGTGGACCGCTTCTTCGACCCCGTCAAGGGCATGTTCCTGGCCGACCGCAACATCAAGGGCGAGTGCCCGAAATGCGGCGCCAAGGACCAGTATGGCGATAACTGCGAGGTGTGCGGCGCGGCCTACCAGCCGACCGAACTGGTGAACCCGTTCTCCGTGTTCACCGGCTCCACGCCGATCCTCAAGCCTTCCGAGCAGTACTTCTTCAAGCTGTCCGACCCGCGCTGCTTCCAGTTCCTGCGCGACTGGCTCAACACGCCGGGCCGTCTGCAGCCTGAGATGGTCAACAAGGTCAGCGAATGGCTGGGCGAGGCCGGCGAGAAGCTGGCCGACTGGGACATCTCGCGCGACGCGCCCTACTTCGGCATCCCGATTCCCGACGCGCCGGGCAAGTTCTTCTACGTGTGGCTGGACGCGCCGGTGGGCTACCTGGCCAGCCTGAAGAACTACTGCCAGAAAAAGGGCATCGACTTCAACGGCCTGCTCAACGACCCGGCCACGGAACAGATCCACTTCATCGGCAAGGACATCGTCTCGTTCCACCTGCTGTTCTGGCCCGCCATGCTGAAGTTCGCCGGCCACCCCGTGATCGACAAGCTCAAAGTGAACGTGCACGGCCACCTGACCGTCAACAACGAGAAGATGTCGAAGTCGCGCGGCACCGGTATCTCGCCGCTGCGCTACCTGAACCTGGGCATGAACCCGGAATGGCTGCGCTACTACATCGCCTTCAAGCTCAACGCGAAAGTGGAGGACCTGGACTTCACGGGTGATGACTTCGTGGCCCGCGTGAACTCGGACCTGATCGGCAAATTCGTCAACATCGCCTCGCGCTGCGCCGGCTTCATCACCAAGAAGTTCGACGGCAAGCTGGCGTCGTCGCTGTCGGACAACGCGCAAGCGTGGATCAAGCGCGCCCTGCTCACCGAAGCCGGCGCCGAGCGCCAGGCCAGCATCGCCGCCCACTTCGAGGCGCGCGAGTTCGGCAAGGCCCTGCGCGAGATCATGGAGGTGGCCGACATCACCAACCAGTACGTGGACGACAACAAGCCTTGGGTACTGGCCAAGGATGAAGCCAAACTGGCCGAGCTGCACGACGTCTGCACCACCGCCCTGATCCTGTTCCGCCAGCTGACCATCATGCTGTCGCCGGTGCTGCCGGGCGTGGCCGCCAACGTGCGCAAGTTCCTCAACGATGCGCAGCTGGTGTGGGCCGACACGGAAGTGTCGACCGGCGCCGTCTGGAACACCATGCTGGGCCGCACCATCGGCGCCTACGACCACCTGATGAAGCGCGTCGAGCCGAAGATGATCGACGACCTGTTCGACGCCCCCGCGCAACAGGCTGCGGCAGCGGCGACGCCCGCCGCCAAGCCCGAGAAGGCGGCCAAGGCCAAGGCCGCGCCGGCCGTCGCCGTGACCGAGACCGGCATCGAAGTGATCGCGCCGGAGATCTCGGTCGACGACTTCTTCAAGGTCGACCTGCGCATCGCCAGGATCGTCAACTGCGAACACGTGGAAGGCTCGGACAAGCTGCTGCGCCTGACGCTGGACGCCGGCGAAGGCCGCATGCGCAACGTCTTCTCCGGCATCAAGTCGATGTACCAGCCGGAAGACCTGATCGGCAAGCTGACCGTGCTGGTCGCCAACCTGGCGCCGCGCAAGATGAAGTTCGGCGTCTCCGAAGGCATGGTGATGGCCGCCTCGGCGGTCGATGAGAAGGCCAACCCCGGCATCTACATCCTCAACCCATGGCCGGGCGCCACGCCGGGCATGCGGATCAGCTAACGGACCCGGGCCAGGCAACCGCATGAACATCCTGGTGCGCGAAGCGACGGCGGACGACGCAAAACTGATCGCCGAGCTCACGCGCGCCGCGTGGGCCGGCAAGGTCAGCGTCACCTCCAGCGGCCACCGCGAAACCGCCGTCCTCGTCGCGCAGCACCTGCGCGACGGCGGCGGTTTTATTTTGCTGGTCGATGACGCGCCGGTCGGCTCCGTGCGCTGGCTGCCGCTCGACGCGGAGCCGGACGTGTGGGAGGTGGCGCGCATGGGCGTGCTGCCCGGCCACCGTGGCCAGCACCTGTCGCAGCACTTGCTGGAGGCGGTGATCCACCACGCGCTGGCGAGCGGCATCGAGGAGGTGCGGCTGGCCGTGCGCAGCGACCAGCCCAAGCTGATCGATTTCTACACGGCCTTCGAATTCGAGCTGGCCGGGGAGCTCGAATACTCGCACGCCAATCCGCTCGAACCGGCCCCGGTGGTGATGCGCCGGCTGCTGCGGCGCTGAGCGCCCCATCCATGCAGGCGTTTTTTCACACCGAGATGATTTGACGCATGCACGGCGCCAACACTGGCGCCGTTTGATTTTCACCGGCACGGTATATTGACCAGGACAAGTCAACGCACCGACCAGGCAGTTCCCATTCCACCAGGTTCACCTTCCTGATCATTGGCGCCGGGGTCCGCCGGGACGGCATGGCGCGGGCGCGACGCTACCACAGTCGGAGGGGAAAATGGCGCAGGCGATGGCCGCGGTGACCGGCGAGGAATTGCCGGGTGAAAGTCCACACTACATACGGGCCGCCACGGCGATGGGCGATGCGAGGCCGGTCGTCACCACGGCCGACATCTTCGCCAGCAACGGCATGTTATTGGTGGCCAAGGGGGCGCGCATCGACAGCCGGCAGTTCGAACGCCTGACCTGCCACCGGCTGGCGGCCCCGATCGACGGCATGCTCACCGCCGAGCATGCGGTCGACCCGCACGCGCTGGCGCTGGAGGCGGACCGCATCATCGAGCGCGACCCAGTCTACCGCCGCATCCTCACGCGCGGCGGCGACCCGGGGCGCCTCAAGTACAGCCTGAACAACCTGAAGCTGCCGGCGCCGGCACAGTTCCGTCTGACGGTCATGCGCGAGCAGCGGCCCGAGATCTACCAGCACGGTTTGCGCGCCGCCATGATCGCGTTCGCGATCGCGCACCGGCGCCAGCTGCCCGAGGACGAGTGCAACGGGGCCTTGCTGGCCGCGCTCTTCCATGACGTGGGGGAAATGCACACCGATCCCGACGTGCTCGACCCCGGCCACGCCATCACGACCGCCGAGCGGCGCTTCGTCCACGTGCACCCGATCACCGGTTACGTGCTGCTGCGTGACATGGAGGGCTTCTCGGCGCCGACGGTGCAGGCCATCCTGCAACACCATGAACGGCTCGATGGCAGCGGCTACCCGCATGGTCTGGCCGGCGACAAGATCGGCCGCCTGGGACGGCTGGTGGCGATCGCCGATGTCGCGCAGGCGGTGATCAAGCGCTTCCCTTTGCCGCGGGTCGACATGCTGTTCCGGATCAACCAGGGCCGCTTCGATCCGGCACTGACGGCGACGTTGCGCGACCTGTTGCATGTCGGCCCGGACGATCTGCGCGCCCCGCCCAATGAGGAGGCCGCCGCCGCGCAGGCCAACCATCTGGCCGCGCTGCTGCAAGCGTGGCACCGCATGCGCAAGCCGCTGGCGGCGCCGGTGGAAGGGGCGCTGACGTTTCTGGCTGAGCGCATGGGCAACTTGCGCTCGCTGGTGCTGCAGGCGGGATTCGATCCCGACAATATGAGCGCCTTGCTGGAAGTGGCCCAGGAAGACACCACCATGCAGGTCGAGCTGTGCAGCCTGCTCGACGAGATGGATTGGCTGATGGCCGATATCGCCCACGAAATCGAGCGCCGTTCGCCCGAACTGGCCGGGCTGTCCCAAGGCATCCTGAAGGACATGCTCGGCAAGCTGCGTCAATGAGGGCCGGGCGCACCAGGGTGTGCCGGCCCCGTCCGCTTATTTGCCGCCGCTCAGGCAACCCTTCATGAAGGCCTTGCGCTCGTCGCCCTTCTTGCCGGCCGCGTCGGCGTTGCACGATTTCATCTTTTCCTGCTGGGTCATCGGCGCCGCGGCAGCGGCTGGCTTGTTGCTCAGGCACTCCTTCATAAAGGCCTTGCGCTCAGCGCCCTTCTTGCCGGCGGCGTCGGTGTTGCAGGTGGCCATCTTGGTTTGCTGGGCCGTCTTGGGCGCGGACGCGGTCTCAGGCGCGGCGGCGAAGGCGGCGGTCGAAACCAGGGCGGCGATACATGCGGCACCTGCGGCGATCATCTTTTTCATGGATTTTTCCCTTTTTTAAAATTAAATCAACGTTAACACTGCACCCGCCACACGGCGCCCAGGGCGCCGCGCGGTCATCCCAACCACTTCGCCGCCAGCAGGGTCAACCCCTGCGACAGCAAGCCACCTTCCTGCAACTGGCCACCGGGGCTCAGATGATCTATCAGTTGCGGCAACAATTGCGCCAGGCCGCTGGCCGCGTGTTCCGGTTCCACCCCCGCCTGCTGGGCCACCTGCGCCAGCTGACCGGCCCCCAGGGCCTCGGCCACCTGGCTGGCGGAGACGGGCAGGTTGGCGCCGGTGCCCAGCCACGACGCCACATGCTCGCCCAGGCCGCTGGCCTGCAATTGCGCCAGCACGGCGGGCACGCCGCCCGCGTTGTCGATCATGGTCATCACGCCCGCGATCAGGGTCCCCTGCGGCGCACCTTCCTGGCCTTGTCCGCCGGCCGCCGCCGCGACCTGGCCCACCAGTTGATCTAGCAATCCCATCATGTTCTCCCAAATAAGCGCTGCGCGGAAAGTGAACGATATGTCGCCATGTCAATCTTGCGACATATGAACAACCCTATGTTACTGTAAATGGCTGAGCTCGCAATACCGATTTTCTATCGTGGCGGCCCCGTGCGCCACAGGCGGGCAATTTGCGCTAGATTGGGCAGGTGGCGTGCCCCCGTCCGCTGAGGAGAACAGAATGTCCCTGACGCTGTACTACCATCCGCTGGCATCGTACTGCCACAAGGTGTTGATCGCGCTGTACGAGAACGGCACCCCGTTCGAGAAGCGCCTGATCGACCTGGGGAAGGCGGACGACCGCGCCGCGCTGGGGGCGATCTGGCCGCCGGTCCGCTTTCCCGTGCTGCGCGACCACGCGCGCGGGCGCGACGTGCCCGAGTCCACCATCATCATCGAATACCTCGACCATCACTTCCCCGGCCACCGCCCGCTGATCCCCGCCGACTGGAACGAGGCGCTCGACGTGCGGTTATGGGAGCGCTTCTTCGACGGCTACGTGCAAGACCCGATGCAGCGCATCGTGGCCGACCGCCTGCACAACAGCGGGGCCGACCTGGCGCCGCAACGGGCCATGCTGGCCACGGCCTACGACATGCTGGAACAACAACTGAGCGAGCGCAACTGGGTGGCCGGCTCCGGCTTCAGCATGGCCGATTGCGCGGCGGCGCCGGCCCTGTTCTACGCCAGCACACTGGTGGCCATCCCGGCCGACCGGCACCATCTGCACGCCTATTTCACCCGCCTCATGGCGCGGCCATCGGTGCACCGGGTGCTGGAGGAAGCCAGGCCCTATTTCCAGTTCTACCCGTTCCAGGAGGCGATCCCGCAGCGTTTCCGCTGACCTTCAGCGGCGCGACGACACGACGATGCCGCCCACGATCAGCGCGAACGCGGCCACGTGGTAGCCGTGCGGCGCCTCGCCCAGGAAGGCCGACGACATCAGGGCCGCGAACAGCGGCGTGAGGTTGACGAAGAAGGCGCCGATGGCCGGCCCCGCCTCGCGCACGCCCTCGCCCCAGCAGCGGAACGCGATGATGGCCGGCCCCACGGCCACGTACAGCAGGGCCGCCGCCAGCGGCCAGCTCCATTGCACGGCCGCGCTGCCGAGCGCCCACTCGCCGGCCGCGAACGCGCCCGACCACAGCGCGCCGAACCCCACCTGCGCGAGCAGGAAACCGGCCCAGCTGGCACGCAGGTCGGCCGGTTCCAGCGCGCGCGTGAGCAGCCAGCTGTACAGCGACCAGGCGATGCTGGCCAGGATCATGAACAGGTCGCCCGCCACCAGCCGCAGCGCCATCAAGTGCTGCCATTCGCCGCGCGCCAGCACCAGCAGCACGCCGGCGACCGACAGCACGGCGCCGGCCATCTGGCGCCGCGTGACGCGCGCGCCGAACCACAGCCAGCCCGTGAGCATCATCCACACCGGCATGCCGGAGGCCACCAGCGTCACGTTGATGGGGGTCGACGTCTGCAGCGCCAGGTATTGCAGCGCGTTGTACATGCCGATGCCCAGCAGACCCAGCATGGCGAAGCGGCGCCAGTGCGGCCACAGGCTGCTGCCGCGCCGGAACACGGGGCCGGCCAGCGGCAACAGGATGACCAGGGCGATCAGCCAGCGCAGGAAGTTGAGCAGGATGGGCGGCACCATCTCGTGCACCAGACGGCCGACGATGGCGTTACCGGCCCACAGCAGGGGCGGAATGGTCAACAGCAAGGCGGTCCGGGGCGTGAGGCGATGGGTCATGCGGCGTATCCAATAAGAGCAAACAGGCAAGTGTAGCCCTTGAGCATAACCGATTGCGCACCATCGCGCCGTGACCTGGCAGCAACGGGCCTGTACCGGCGCCGCCACAATGGCCGCGCAATCGTCGTCCAGCCCATCAATTGAAGGTAAAATTGTGTTCAACCTTTTATAACATTGCATGCCGCCGGCGCCGCCGGACATGCCCCCCCCCCGCCAGCCGGACTGAAAGGAACCGCCATGCGCCCCACCCTGTCCGCCCTGGCGGCCGCCTTGTTGCTCTGCCTGGCCGCACCGTGCATGGCGCAGCAGACCGGCGTCCGGGTCTACGGCACGCTCGACGTGTTCGCCGGCAATGTCAACACCAGCGGCGGCGTGGCCGCCAGGGCCGTCAACAACGGCGGCATGACCACGTCCTACTACGGCATCGGCGGCGGCGAGGAGCTCGGGCGCGGGCTGAAGACCGTGTTCGCGCTGGAGGGCGTGGTCCGGCTCGACACCGGCGAATCGGGCCGCTTCGCCAATGATCCGCTGTTTTCCCGCGCCGCCTATGTGGGCCTGAGCGGCGGCTTCGGCACCGTCAAACTGGGCCGGGTGCCCAATCCCCTGTTCCAGGCCTCGGCCGCCGTCAATCCCTACGCCTTCTCGACCCGGTTCTCGCCGCTGATGACGCAGTTGTGGAGCCCGCCCTACGGCGGCGCCGTGGCCGGCGACACGGGCTGGAGCAACGCCCTGCACTACACGTCGCCCACCCTGGGCGGCGTCACGCTGGTGGGCCAGTACGCGCCCGGGGAGAACCCCGCCACGTCCAGCCACAACGCGGCCGCCGTGCTGCGCTACGAGGCCGGGCCGCTGCTGCTGGTGGCGGGCGGCCAGCGGGTCGAGGCGGGGCTGGGCATCACGGCCGCCGCGCCGCGCCAGGACACGTGGCTGACGGGCGTGGCCTACGACCTGCGCACCGTCAAGCTGTATGGCAGCTACGACCGCAACCGCATGGATGGCAGCGGCCGCCGCACGCGCACCACGCAACTGGGGCTGCAAGTGCCGTCCGGCGCCGGCCGCTACCTGCTGGCCTGGGCCCGCTCGCGCGAGGAAGGCCAGAACCGGCCCGAATTCCGGCGCGACACGGCCACGGCCGGCTACGACTACAGCCTGTCGGTGCGCACCGACGTCTACGCCGTGTTCGTGTACGACAGGCTGAGCACATCGAGCGACGGCAACACGACGGCGCTGGGCATACGCCACAAATTCTAGGCGCGGGCGCCTAAACTTGCCCGGTAGCAGCGATAGAATTACCGCCCCCGGCGCCGGGCGCGGTAAAATACGCGCTGCTGACCCACCCAACTCGCTAATATGAAACTCACTAAACAACATCAGTTGTACGAATCCGACCACACCCTGTTCATCAAGGCGCTGAAGGCCAAGCACCCCGAGATCGAAAAAGGCCAGCAGGAAGGCCGCGCCCGCCTGTGGGACAAGGCACCGCTGTCGCTGGACGAGCAGCAACGCCAGCTGGCCTCGGCCGTCAAACAACAAGCGTACGTCTACCAGAACAAAGTCTAAGCACTGCGGGCGGGCACCATGTTGCCAGAGGAAACGGCGAGCGCCGGTACGCTGACGCCGGCCGGTGACGCCGCGCTCGCCGTGGCCGAACCGCCGGCCGACGCGCCGGCTTCGGCCGGCGAAGCGGCCACGGCGGCGGCCAGCGTGCTCGCGCAGGCGGCCGCGCCCGGCGACACCGCCGACGGCGCCCCGGCCCAGGCCGGGGGCGCCGCCTTGGCACGCCTGTACGGCGAGCCGCTGCTGCGCCTGCCGACCGACCTCTACATCCCGCCGGACGCGCTGGAGATCTTCCTCGAAGCGTTCGAAGGCCCGCTCGACCTGTTGCTGTATCTGATACGCAAGCAGAACTTCAACATCCTCGACATCCCGATGGCGCAGGTCACGCTGCAATACCTGAAGTATGTCGACCAGATCCGCCTGTCCAACCTGGAGCTGGCGGCCGAATACCTGCTGATGGCGGCCATGCTGATCGAGATCAAATCGCGCATGCTGCTGCCGCAGAAGAAGGCCGAGCACGAGGACGAGGCCGGCGACCCGCGCGCCGAGCTGGTGCGCCGCCTGCTCGAATACGAGCAGATCAAGCTGGCCGCCTACGACCTCAACACGATCCCGCAGGTCGGGCGCGACTTCGTGCGCACCCAGATCTTCATCGAACAAAGCCTGGTGCCGACCTGGCCCGACGTGGCCACCGTCGACCTGCAGCAGGCGTGGCTAGCCGTGCTCAAGCGCGCCAAGCTGACCCAGCACCACAAGATCAGCCGCGAGGAATTGTCCGTGCGCGAGCACATGACGGCCATCCTGCGCAAGCTGCAAAGCGCGCGCTTCGTCGAATTCGCCGACCTGTTCGAGATCGCCGGCGGCGTGCCGGTGGTGGTGGTCAACTTCGTCGCGCTGCTGGAACTGGCCAAGGAAACCCTGATCGAAATCACCCAGGCCGAACCGTTCGCACCGATCTACGTGCGCCTCGCCTACTCGCCCGCCTGACGGCCGCCCATCGCATTCTTTTTACGCCCATCGCACCCTAGCCATGAAAATCATCTCCTCCATCGAAGAACTGCGCGACCAACTGAGCGGTCAGCTGCGCACCGCGTTCGTGCCCACCATGGGCAACCTGCACGAAGGCCACCTGTCGCTGATGCGGCTGGCGCGCAAGCACGGCGACCCCGTGGTGGCGTCCATCTTCGTCAACCGGCTGCAGTTCGGCCCCAACGAAGACTTCGAAAAATACCCGCGCACCTTCCAGGCCGACGTCGAAAAGCTGGAAAAGGAAGGCGTGTACGTGCTGTTCGCGCCGACGGAAAAGGACCTGTATCCGGAGCCGCAGGAATTCCGCATCCGCCCACCCGACGACCTGGGCAACACGCTGGAAGGCGAATTCCGTCCCGGCTTCTTCGCCGGCGTGACGACGGTGGTGATGAAGCTGTTCGCCTGCGTGCAGCCGCGCGTGGCCGTGTTCGGCAAGAAGGATTACCAGCAGCTCATGATCGTGCGCAACATGGCGCGCCAGTTCGCGCTGCCGACCGAGATCATCGCGGCCGAGACCTACCGCGCCGACGACGGCCTGGCGCTGTCGTCGCGCAATATGTACTTGTCGGAAGCGGAGCGGGCCGAAGCGCCGGCCCTGTTCCAGAGCCTGAACTTCGTGGCCAACGAGATGCGCGCCGGCCACCTCGACGTCTTCCAGCTCGAACACAAGGCGATGGAGGATCTGGCCAAGCGCGGCTGGAAGCCCGACTACATCTCGATCCGCAAGCGGATCGACCTGCAGCCGCCGAGCGCCGGCGACCTGGCCCAGGGCGCGCCGCTGGTGGTGCTGGCCGCGGCCAAGCTGGGCGGCACCCGCCTGATCGATAACCTGGAAATCTAAGCCGCCAGCGGGGTCAGTTCCGGCATCACCGGCTTGGCCCCGGACGAAAAAAAACCAGCCTCGGCTGGTTTTTTTTCGCGCCGGCGCCGGTCAGTTGGCCAGGTTCTGCGCCCAGCACAGGGCCGACAGGTGGGCCTTGTTCACCTCCAGCGGCGTCAGGTTCAGCGACGCCGCCAGCGAGGCCACCAGCGCGGAATTGAGTTCGCACGCTTCGGCCAGCGCCAGGTACGGTCCGTATTTGCCGCCGCGCGTGAGCAGCGCGGCCACCACGTCGTCCGACAGCTGGATCGCTTCCAGCACTTCCTGCATCGGGATGCCGAGCAGCCGGTCCAGCAGCGAGAACATGCCGGCCACGAAGATGTTCTCCGCCTCGCTCTTGCCCAGCGCGCCCTGCCCCAGCAGTTCGGCCAGGCGGCCCCGCACCACGGCCGTCTCCAGCAGCACCGGCGAATAGCCGCTGGTGCTGGCCGTGGCCAGCAGCAAGGTGAGCCAGCGGTACAGCGGCGTGTAGCCGAGCAGGGCCAGGGCCTGGCGCAGCGATTGCACTTCGCGCCCGGCGCCGAAGCCGGCCGAGTTGATGAAGCGCAGCAGCTTGTACGACAGCGTGGCGTCGCGCTTGAGCACGGCTTCGATCTGCTGGATGTCGGCCTCCTGCTTCACCATCTGCATCAGCTGCATGATGATGGTCTGGGCCGGGTTCATGCCCTTGGTGTCGGCGCCGGGCCGCGGCGTCAGGTGCAGCTTGCCGACGAAGGCGTCCAGCCCCAGCGCGGCGCAGGCGTCGAAGTCGGCCCAGGTGGTCACGGGACGGCCCACCATGTGCACCGTCGATTGTTTGAGCAACGCGTAGCTGCGCGCCTGGGCCGCCACGTCGGCGCCCGAGAAGCGCACTTCCACGTAGGAGGCGATGGTGGGCAGGCGGTTGCCGATGCGGGCCAGGTCGGCCTCGCGCAGCAGGATGCCGACGCCGCCGGCGCGCAGCGCCTGCACCGCCTGCAGCGTGGAGGGATTGGCCAGCTCGCTGGTCCTGATCGACAGCACCGTGTGCTCGGGCGGCATGTTGTACAGGGCGTCCGTCGACAACATGGCCGGCACCGCTTGCAGGAACAGGGTCTTGTCGCGCAGCAGCCAGCCGCCGTCGTCGCCGTTGACCTGGCCGGCCACGAAGCCGACCAGCTGCTCCAGGTCGTCGGCCGTGAAGGCGGCCGCCGACGCTTGTTGCCACGTGAGTTCGTACCCGACCACGCGCTGCTTGGGATCGAGCAAAGGCTCGCGGACTAGAAAATTGGTTTGATGCATGGTGATGTTCCGCCGGTCGGGGCTACCCGCGGCCCGTTCAGCAAGCTGTTTTCATGCCCCTTGCGCATCGCTTCGGGGCGCCGCTGGGATGCGGCCCCCTCTCATCAGGCCCCGAGTTTCTCGAAGATCTTGTTGAGCTTTTCGTCCAGCGTGGCGGCCGTGAACGGCTTGACCACATAGCCATTGGCGCCGGCCTGGGCCGCCGCAATGATGTTTTCCTTCTTCGCTTCGGCAGTCACCATCAACACGGGCAGCTTGGCCAGCGCGGGATCGGCACGGATGTTCTGCAGCATGGTCAGGCCGTCCATGTTCGGCATGTTCCAGTCCGACACCACGAAGTCGAACTGCTCGGCGCGCAACTTGGCCAGCGCCATCACGCCGTCCTCAGCCTCGTCGACGTTGGCATAACCCAGTTCTTTCAACAGATTCCGGACGATGCGGCGCATCGTCGAAAAATCGTCTACGACTAAAAATTTCATCTTTGGATCAGCCATGAATTACTCCGTTGATTCTCTTACGCGTTGTTAATAGTGACTACAATTGCCAGCAAGTTGTAGGATAGCATTTTCGTTGCTTGAAGGCGAACAAAGTAGCAGTAAAACGTCATCCTTGCACGGATTACACGCGCAACGCCCGCATGCCGTGGGCCGCCAGGTAACCGAGCACCATGCCGGGCAGCGCCTGCAGCGCGCCCACCTCGTGCGCGGCGCCGATCGCGATCGCCTCGCGCGGCATGCCGAACACCACGCAGCTGGCCTCGTCCTGCGCAAAATTATACGCGCCGGCCGTTTTCATCTCCAGCATGCCCTGCGCGCCATCCTTGCCCATGCCCGTCAGGATCACGCCCACCGCGTTCTTGCCCGCGCACTGGGCGGCCGAGCGGAACAGCACGTCCACCGACGGGCGGTGGCGGTTGACCGGCTCGCTCTGCTCGATCTTGGTCATGTAGTTGGCGCCGCTGCGCGTGAGCAGCAGGTGCGAGTGGCCGGGCGCGATGTAGGCGTGGCCCGGCAGCACGCGTTCGTTGCCGGCCGCCTCCTGCACCGAGATCTTGCACAGCGAGTCGAGCCGCTTGGCGAACGAGCGCGTGAAGCCCTCGGGCATGTGCTGGGTGATCAGGATGCCGGGGCAGTCGGACGGCATCTGCATCAGGAATTCGCGGATCGCCTCGGTGCCGCCGGTGGAGGCGCCGATGATGATCAGTTTTTCGGACGAGGTCAGCGGATTGCGCAGCTGCGGCAGCGGCGCGTGGCCGTCCGCGCCCGGCTGCGGCAGGGTGCGGGCCCGCACGCGCGCCTTGGAGGCGGCCCGGATCTTGTCCGTGATCAGCTCCGTGTATTCGCGCATGCCGGCCTGGATCGAGATCTTGGGCTTGGTGACGAAATCGACGGCGCCCAGCTCCAGCGCCCGCATCGTGATCTCGGAGCCGCGCTCGGTCAGCGACGACACCATCACCACCGGCATCGGGCGCAGCCGCATCAGCTTCTCCAGGAAATCGAGGCCGTCCATCTTCGGCATCTCCACGTCCAGGGTCAGGACGTCGGGGTTGTGCTGCTTGATCAACTCGCGCGCCACCAGCGGGTCGGGGGCGGCGGCCACCACTTCCATGTCGGGCTGGCTGTTGATAATTTCCGTCATGACGCTGCGGATCAGCGCGGAGTCATCGACGATCAGGACTTTGATCTTCATACAGGTCTTTCCGGGCTTGTCGCCCTCTTCTTGTCAGAACAGATCAGAACAGATCGATGGCGCCGGCCACCGGCGCCACCTTGAGGCGGCTGGCGTATTCGATCTCGCGCCGCGCCAGCGTATCGTTGTGGGTCTGCATCAGCTTCTTGACCAGCACCTTGCCGGTGCGGGGGAAGAAATACACCTTGCGCGGGTGGATATCGTTCAGATCCTCGGCCACCACGCGGATGCGCTCGACCTTGAGGAAGTTGAGCACGAAGGCGGCGTTGCGCTCGCCCACGTTGATGGCCGTGAAGCCCTTGAGCACGGCGCCGCCGCCGAACACCTTGGCCTCCAGGTTTTCGCGCTTGGCGCCGGCCTTGAGCAGGTCGTTGATCAGCACCTCCATCGCGTAGGTGCCGTAGCGGGCCGAGGCCGACACGGGGCTGCCGTCGCCGCCGCCGTCGGGCAGCATGAAGTGGTTCATCCCGCCCAGCCCCGTGGTGCGGTCGCGGATGCAGGCCGACACGCACGAGCCGAGCACGGTCACGATCAGCATGTCCTTGTTGGTGTAGTAGTACTCACCGGGCAGGATCTTGGCGGCGTCGCAGTCGAACGTCCTGTCGTAATAGACGTTCGTGGCAAATTGTTCGAGGTCCATGTTCTAGTCTCACGCGCGGTGGGCCGCGACCTTGTGCACCGGGCCCTGGTGCTGGGTATCGAGCTCGTACACGGTCTTGCCGCGCAGCTTCAGCGAGTCCGACACGTACAGGAAGTTCTCCGAATGGCCCGCGAACAGCAGGGCATGGGGCTTCATCAACGGCACGAAGCGCGACAGGATCTTGCG
The DNA here is from genome assembly GCF_058801745.1 of Rugamonas sp. GW822-FHT03B10. Lineage (NCBI taxonomy): Bacteria > Pseudomonadati > Pseudomonadota > Betaproteobacteria > Burkholderiales > Oxalobacteraceae > Rugamonas > Rugamonas sp. GW822-FHT03B10. Next base: position 66,868 of record NZ_JBXANP010000015.1, read on the forward strand.
CTGGGTGGCCTTGTCGAAGTAGATCATCACGTTGCGGCAGAAGATGACATCGAACGGGCCCGTGATGGGCCAGCTGTCGGCCAGCAGGTTGAGCTGCTTGAAGGTGATCAGCTGGCGCAGCTCGGGCCGCACCCGCACCAGGCCCTCGCGCTCGCCCTTGCCCTTGAGGAAGAAGCGGCGCTGGCGCTCGGGCGACATCTTCTCGATCCGGTCCATGCCGTAGACGCCGTTGGCGCCCGTGGCCAGCACGTTGGTGTCGATGTCGGTGGCGATGATCTGGCACGGCGGGGTCAGCGTGTTGAACGCCTCGCACACGGTCATGGCGATCGAATACGGCTCCTCGCCGGTGGAACTGGCCGAGCACCAGATGGTGATCGGCCCCTGCAGGTGGCGCACATGCTCGGCCAGCAGCGGGAAGTGGTGGGCCTCGCGGAAAAACGACGTGAGGTTGGTGGTCAGCGCGTTGGTGAACGCTTCCCACTCCTCGCCCAGGCGGCCCGCTTCCAGGTCGTCCAGGTATTTGCCGAAACTGCCTATGCCGGTGGCGCGCAGACGCCGCGCCAACCGGCTGTACACCATCTCCTGCTTGCTGTCGGCCAGCGAGATGCCGGCCCGTTTGTAGATCAGGCCACGGACCCGTTCGAAGTCCCTGGCGTTGAAATCAAACTCCTTGATGGTGTCTTTACCATTCGGCATTTGTTTTACCCTTCAATGAATCTTGTAACAATGCCTGTCCCGCTCGACTGCCTCAGAACTCTTCCCAGTCGTCGCCGGGCGCCGAGGCGGCCAGCTTCCTGGGGGCGGCCGGGCGGGCCGTGACGGCCGGACGCACGGGCGCCGGGGCCGGACGCGGCGCGGCCACCACGGCGGCCGGGGCCGGACGCACCGGCGCCGCCGGACGGCGGGCCTGCTCGTCATGCGACAGCTTGAAGATGCTGACGGCCTCGGCCAGGTTGTGGGCCTGCTCCTGCATGCTCTCGGCGGCGGCGGCGGCCTGCTCCACCAGGGCCGCGTTCTGCTGCGTCATCTCGTCCATCTGGGTGATGGCCTGGTTCACTTCCTCGATGCCGTTGCTCTGCTCCTGGGTGGCGGCGGTGATCTCGCCCATGATGTCGGCCACCTGCTTGATCGAGGTGACGATCAGGTCCATGGTCTGGCCGGCCTCGTCCACCAGCTTGCTGCCGGCGTCGACCTTGTCGACCGAGTCGCCGATCAGTTCCTTGATCTCCTTGGCGGCGCCGGCCGAGCGCTGGGCCAGGTTGCGCACCTCGGCCGCCACCACGGCGAAGCCGCGGCCCTGCTCGCCCGCGCGGGCCGCTTCCACGGCCGCGTTCAGGGCCAGGATGTTGGTCTGGAAGGCGATGCCGTCGATCACGCCGATGATGTCGACGATCTTGCGCGACGATTCCTTGATCGACCCCATGGTGTCGACCACCTGCGACACCACGGTGCCGCCCTTCTCCGCCACCGACGAGGCCGACACGGCCAGCTGGTTGGCCTGGCGCGCGTTGTCCGCGTTCTGCTTCACGGTGGAGGTCAGTTCCTCCATCGAGCTGGCCGTCTCCTCCAGCGAGCTGGCCTGCGCCTCGGTGCGCGAGGACAGGTCGGCGTTGCCCGAGGCGATCTCCTGCGAGGCCACGGTGATGGTCTCGGTGCCGGCGCGCACGTCGCCGACGGTCTTGACCAGGCTCTCGTTCATGTCCTTCAGCGCCTGCAGCAGCGCGCTGGTCTCATCCTTGCCTTCCACCGTCACCTGCGAGGTCAGTTCGCCGGCCGCCACCTTCTGGGCCACGGCCACGGCGCCCGACAGCGGCACGGTGATGGAACGGGTGATGATCAGCGCGCACGTCACGCCCAGCGCCACGGCCACGGCGCCCAGGCCGAACAGCATGAACATCAGCTGCGTGTCGGCCGAGACGGAACTGTCCATCACGTCCTTGGCGGCGGCCTGCTGGATGTCGACCACCTTGTTCAGCAGCGCCAGCGTCTGCTGGTTCAGCGGGTCGATGCGGCTGGCGATCACCTTGGCCGCGCCCTCGCTGTTAAAGGCCAGCACCTGGCCGATGGCCTCCTTGAAGGCGGCGTCGGTGTCGGCGTCCAGCGTGGCGATGTCGCCCAGGATCTTCTTTTCCGCGTCCGTCAAGCCCAGGCTCTTGAGCTGGCCGATGGCCGTCTCATACACCTTGCGCTGGTCCTTGACCTTCGCCTCCTCCTTCTGCATCAGGCTCACGTCCGACTGCAGGCCGATGTTGCGCATCGCGATGCCGGTCTCCAGCATCGAGCTTTTCATGATGGCCGCCTGCAGGCTCTTGGCGGTCGACAGCTGCAAGCCCTTGGTCAGCTTGGCCTTGTTGCTGTAGTTGAGGAAGTTGGCCGACAACACCATGGCCACCAGGATCAGCAGGATGATGCCGAAACCAGCCATCAACCGGGACCCAATCTTAACGTCGCGTAAATTCATTTCAGTTCTCCCCTTGTGCCTGCTCATTTTTGCGCGCCCCGCTGCGCTGGGGCGCTATGCCGCTCTCCGGCTCTCTGCGGAGCGTCGACGGCGTGGTCTGCGATGCCGCTCGCGCGGCGCCTCTACATCGGCCTCAGGCGGCCAGCGATTCGATCAATCCCATCTCCGGGCTGGCCATCAATTTATCGATGTCCACCAGGATCAGCATGCGCTCGTCGATCGTGCCCAGGCCGATCATGTACTCGGTGCTGAACGCGGTGCCCATTTCGGGCGCCGGTTTGACCTGCTCCGGCGTCAACGTGGTCACGTCCGACACCGAATCGACCACCATGCCGACGATTCGTCCGCCGATGTTCAGGATGATCACCACGGTAAATTGGTCGTAGACCGGGGTGCCCAGGTTGAACTTGATGCGCATGTCCACCACCGGAATGATGATGCCGCGCAGATTAATCACACCCTTGATGAACTCCGGCGCATTGGCGATCCGGGTCACGGCTTCGTAGCCGCGGATCTCCTGCACCTTCAGGATGTCGATGCCGTACTCCTCCTTGCCCAGCGTGAATGCCAGGAATTCGTGGCCGGCGATCTCTTTTGCTCCTATGGTAAGCGCTTCCGCCATGATGCGTCCCTATTTATATGTCAAACAATTCATGAAAAGATCGATTCGTCGGCCAGCTGGCGCGACGAACGTATCAAGGCCGCCACATCGAGGATCAACGACACGCCGCCGTCGCCCAGGATGGTGGCGCCGGAAATGCCGGCCACCTTGCGGTAATTCGATTCCAGGTTCTTGACCACCACCTGCTGCTGCCCCACCAGGTCGTCGATGAACAGGCCGGCCTTGCGCCCCTCCGTCTCGATGATGACGACGATGCCCTCGGACGGGCAGGTGAAGCGCGGCGTGATGTCGAACATCTGGTACAGCGGCACCAGCGGCAGGTATTCGCCGCGCACCTTGACCACCTTGCCCTTGCCGCTGATCTCCTTGACGTCCTCGGGGGCCGGCTGCAGCGATTCGATCACGAAGCCCAGCGGCAGGATGTAGACCTCCTCGCCGACCCGGATCGACATGCCGTCCAGGATCGCCAGCGTGAGCGGCAGCGAGATCGAGATGGTGGTGCCGTAACCCTTGGCCGAGCGGATGTCGACCACCCCGCCCATGGCCGTGATGTTGCGCTTGACGACGTCCATGCCCACCCCGCGGCCGGACACGTCCGTCACCTGTTCGGCGGTGGAGAAGCCGGGCGCGAAGATCAGCTGCCAGACGTCGGCGTCGGCCATGGTGTCGCTCACGGGCAGGCCGCTCTGCACGGCCTTGGCCAGGATCTTCTCGCGGTTCAGGCCGCCGCCGTCGTCCGACACCTCGATGATGATGTTGCCGCCCTGGTGGCTGGCCGACAGGAACAGCCGGCCGGCGTCGGCCTTGCCGGCCGCGCGCCGCACGTCGGGCATCTCGATGCCGTGGTCGATGCTGTTGCGCACCAGGTGGGTGAGCGGATCGACGATGCGCTCGATCAGGCCCTTGTCCAGTTCCGTGGCCGCGCCGTTGGTGATGAAATCGACCTTCTTGCCCAGCTTGGCCGCCAGGTCGCGCACCATGCGCGGGAAGCGCGAGAACACGAAGTCCATCGGCATCATGCGGATCGACATCACCGCTTCCTGCAGGTCGCGCGTGTTGCGCGTGAGCTGGCTGACGCTGTTGAGCAGGCGCTCGTGCACCATCGGGTCCAGCGTGTCGACGCGCTGCTCGATCATGGCCTGGGTGATCACCAGTTCGCCCACCAGGTTGATCAGCTGGTCGACCTTCTCGATCGAGACGCGGATCGAGGACGACTCGGCGCCCGGCGCGGGCGTGGCCTTGTCCTCCTTCTTGCCCGGCTTTTTCTCGTGCTCGTCGTGGTGCGGCTGCGCCGCCACCACGGGCGCCGGTTCCGGCGGCAGGCCGGCGGCGGTGCGGATCTGTTCGAGCGGCTGGAAGAAGCCATAGCCGCGCGCGTCGTCGGCGCCTTCGGCGGCGGCGGCGCGGATCTCGTCTAGCGGCTGGAAGAAGCCGTAGCCGGGGCCGGCGGCGGCCGATGCCGCCTGCGCCGGCGCCGGCGCGGCCGGCGTCAGATCGACCGGGTCGAAGAAGCCGTAGCCGAGCGCGTCCTCCGTCCTGGCCCGCTCGGCCTGCTCCAGGCCGGCCTGCTCGGGCGTGAGGGCCGGCAGCTCGGTGACCGCCATCTGGTCCGGATTGAGCACGAACGAGCAGATGGCGATGATGTCGTCCAGGCTCTCGTGGGTGGTGACCACCATCGCGTTGCGGTCGTGGTCGAGCGGGGTGATGGCCACGTGGCCCATCAGGCCCAGCTCCGCGCCCAGCGCCGTCACCTCGCGGTGCGCCATGGCCGGCAGTTCGAGCCGGTAGCGGCGCCCGCCGCTGTGGTCGACGGCGGCCGCCTCGGGCGCGCTGTTGTGGAACGACGGCGCGATGTGGGCCAGCGCGGCCACCGGCGCGTCCTGCGACAGCGACTGCAGCATCATGCGCACGTCGGCCACGGCGTCCTGGTCGACCTCGGCGCCGTGGCGGTGGCCGTCCAGTTGCATCTTGAGGATGTCCTTGGCGGCCAGGAAGGCGTCCACGTGCTCGGAGGTGAGCGCCATCTCGCCCTTGCGCACGCGGTCGAGCAGGGTCTCCAGGATGTGCGTGACCTCCGTCATGTCGGTCACGCCGAACGTGGAGGCGCCGCCCTTGACGGAGTGGGCGGTGCGGAAGATCGCGTTCAGGTCCTCGGCGTCGGGCGCGTCGATGTCGACGGCCAGCAGCAGCCGCTCCATTTCAGCCAGCAGTTCCTCGGCCTCATCGAAGAAGACCTGGAAGAACTGGCTAATATCGATGGTCATGGTGAGACTCCGTGAAGTTCGCTTTGCATCAGTGCACTCGCTTCATCAGCCGATGACCTTTTTCACGACCTCGATCAGGCGCTGCGGGTCGAACGGCTTGACCAGCCAGCCATTGGCGCCCGCGGCGCGCCCCTTGGACTTCATTTCGTCGGACGACTCCGTGGTCAGCATCAGGATCGGCACCTTCTGGTAGGCCGGCAGCTCGCGCAGCAGCTTGATCAGCTGCAGGCCGTCCATGCGCGGCATGTTCTGGTCGGTCAGCACCAGGTCCACGGTTTGCAGCTTGGCTTTTTCCAGACCGTCCTGGCCATCGACCGCCTCCACCACCTGGTAGCCGGCAGCCTTGAGGCTGAAGGCCACCATCTGGCGCAGGGAACTGGAATCATCAACTGCAAGTATTGTTTTAGCCATCTTTGCTCTCACTCTTCAATTCCGGGGACGGGCCCCTCTTTTTTAAATCGATCATGCGCCGGACCGGGCTAGAACAGCTCGATGTCGCCGCTCTCCAGGTGTTTTTGACTGACGGCCTTGCGCAGCACGCTGCGCAGTTCCAGACTCTGTATCGCCAGCGCCATGCTGACCTTGCCCAGCAACGCGACGATCTCCTCGTTGTCGCTCTCGGGCAGCATCTCGGCGCCGTGCGCGCCCAGCGTGCCGAGGAATTCGCGCAAGCCCGTGACCCGCTTGAGGGTGCGGTCGATCAGCTGGCTCGTCATGTCCTGGAACTGCATGCTGGTGATGGCCGCGTTCACGTGGTTGCCGACCTGCGCGTGCAACTCCTCCAGCCTGGCTTTCTGCTCGGGCGTCGGGGTGCCGCCGGCCAGCAGCAGCTTGATGGTGTCCTGCTCGGCCTCCACGGCCTGGTGGATGGCCATGAAGTTGAAGGTCAGCTTCTCGATCGCCTCCTCCAGCAGCAGGCCGGTCTGGATCAGATCCGTCTCCACCTCCGTCAGGTGGCGCCGGCCATGGTCGGACACGCCCGACAACAGCCGCTTCACGTGGGAGCCCAGTATTTTTTTTCTCGTCATAACAGTCTCATTCTCCTGCTCATCCTTCCGCGCGCCGCGCCGGCCTCATTTGCCGGCCGCGGCGGCCGCCGCCCTGGTTGCGGGCTCGGCGATGCCGACATCGATTTTGGCGCTGTCGCGCATCACATTCTCTTCCGTCTTCTTGTTCATCACGATGATGCTGATCCGGCGGTTGATGGGGTTGAACGGGTCTTGCTTGTCGAGGTAGGCGGCCGAGGCCAGGCCCACCACGCGCAGGATCTTGTTCTCGTTCATGCCGCCGGCCACCAGCGCCCGGCGCGAGGCGTTGGCGCGGTCGGCCGACAATTCCCAGTTGCTGTAGCCGGCGTCGTTCATGTAGGGGGTGGCGTCGGTGTGGCCGGACAGGCCGATCTTGTTGGGCACATCGTTGAGCACGAAGCCGATCTCGTACAGGATGTCGCGCGCGTACGGCTCCAGCTCGGCCTTGGACAGCGCGAACATGGGCCGGTTCTTCTCATCGACGATCTGGATCCGCAAGCCTTCGCTGGTCAGGTCCAGCAGCAGCTGGTTCTTGTATTTGTTGAGCAGCGGATCGGACGAGATCTTGGCCTCGATCTTCTCCTTGAGCGCCTGCAGCCGCACGGTCTCCTCGTGCTCGAGCGCCTGCTTGGCGGCCGACAGGTTGTAGGTCTTCTTGATCGAGGGGTCGTCGGTGGCCTTGACCTGGCCTTCCTTGCGCGTCAGGTCCTTGCCGCCGCCGGGGATGACGGACGAGCTGTCGCCGCTGCCGGCGCCGCCCTGCATGGCGACCTTGAGCGGGGTCTTGAAGTATTCGGAGATGCCGTTCAGGTCGCCCTTGGTGGTCGAGCCGAGCAGCCACATCAGAAGGAAGAAGGCCATCATGGCCGTCACGAAGTCGGCGTACGCGATCTTCCATGCGCCGCCGTGGTGACCGCCGCCGCTCTTCTTGATGCGCTTGACGATAATTGGCCGCAAGCCCTCTTCAGCCATGTCCAGTCCTTGTGATGTGCGTCATTCCCGAGATCATACCGTGCGACCGGACTTACTTCGACTTCGATTTCTTGATATGGTCCTCTAACTCGGCGAAGGTCGGACGTTCCGTCGAGTACAGCACCTTGCGGCCGAATTCCACCGCCAGCGCGGGCGCGTAACCGTTCAGGCTGGCCAGCAGCGTGACCTTCACGCACTGGAACATCTTGGTCGATTCCTCCAGCTTCTGCTCCAGCAGGCTGGCCAGCGGACCGACGAAACCATAGGCGAGCAGAATACCGAGGAAGGTGCCGACCAGCGCGTGCGCGATCAGGATGCCCAGCTCGGCCGGCGGGATGCCCACCGATTCCATCGTGTGCACCACGCCCATCACGGCCGCCACGATACCGAAGGCCGGCATGCCGTCGCCGAGCTTGGCCAGCGCGTGCGCCGGCACCATGCCCTCGTGGTGGTGGGTCTCGATCTCGTTGTCCATCAGGTTCTCGATCTGGAACGCGTCCATATTGCCCGACACCATCAGGCGCAGGTAGTCGGACATGAACTCGATGATGTGGTGGTCATGCAGCACGCCGGGATACTTGTTGAACAAGGGGCTCTCATGCGGCGAATCAATATCGCCCTCGATCGACATCAAGCCCTCCTTGCGGACCTTGGACAGGATGTCGAACAGCAGCGACATCAGCTCCATGTACAGGTCCTTGGTGTAGCGCGAACCCTTGAGCAGGGTCGGCAGCGCGGCCAGCGTGGCCTTGATGGCCTTGCCATTGTTACCGACCAGGAAGGCGCCCATCGCACCCCCGCCGATCATCACCAGTTCCAGCGGCTGCAGCAGCGCGGCCAGGTGGCCGCCATTGAGCGCGAAACCGCCGAACACGCCAGCGCAGACTACGATATATCCGATTATGACTAACAAGTGCGCTGACTCCCCTCATTACGCTGCGCCGCAGCATCCGACTCCGTCACGGTGGTGAACAAGGACGCCGGATGCGCGAAGAGGGACAGAATGTAAGCTCATCCGCCCTCTGAATTCAATAAATTTATACGTGGAACTACAATAACGTGAGAATGGCGACCCGGCAAGTAAATAACGCCAAATGATGCTTAAAAGTACCATGCGTACAGAGGGGGGCCGCCCGCGATCGGCGTCACGGTGCGGTCGGGCGCGCGGGCGGCGATGGCGAACTCATAACTGAGCAGCATGGCGCCAGGCCGCATCTCCGCTGACGCCTTGCGCCACAGGCCATCCATGGCGGCCGGCGACAGGTAGGCGAACACGAGATCGAATTGAGCGAAATCAAGCAATTCGTAATCGCCGCGCAGGAACCGGGCCGCGCCGCCGGCCAGCCTGGCCCGCACGGCGCTCACCGCCCACGGCAACGGCGCCAGTTCGATGCCCACGCAATCGGCATCGGGACGGCGGCGCGCCAGGTACAGCACCAGTCCGCCCAGTCCGCTGCCGATGTCGATCATGCGCGCGGGACCGGCCGGCAGCAATTGCTCGACCGCCTGCCACACGGCCAGCCGCGACGGGTAGTACGGCACCTGGGTGCGGAAGGTCGACCAGTACAGCACCAGCAAGAACAGGAAGGCGCCCAGGAACAGCGACGGCGGCAGGTGCAGCGCGCTGGCCGCCAGCACGGCGACGGGGAACAGCAGTTGGATCGTGCGCCACCAGGACGCCAGGTCCAGCTTGTAGGTGACGAGGGCCGCCAGCGCGCCCTGCAGCAAGGCCACCGTCAGCAAGGTGACGGGCAGGCGCAGGGTGGCGAGCAGGTAGACGAGGAACAGCGTGGGCAGCACGACCACGCACTGGATCAGCAAGGCTTGCACGGCGGGCGCGCGCAGCAGGCGGCGCGGCCCGGTCGGCGCGGCGGCGGTGCCGGCGCCGTTTTTGCGGGAGGCTGGACGATGGGACCGGCTCACGCCCTGCCCCGCCCGGTTGCGGGCACCGGCGGGCGTGGCGTCACGCGGCCAGGCTGTCGGAATCGCGCGATTTCTTGGTCTTGCCGGCGCGCGAAGGCATGTGGCACAGGCCGCACACGTAGCTGCCGTTCAGGTCCATGCTGTCGACGATGAACTTGCCCTGGCATTTGCCGCACGGCGCCAGTTCCAGCATCTTGCTGCCGAAGAAGCGCACCAGGGTCCAGGCGCGGGTCAGCGAGAGCAGCGGCTCCTGGCCCGGTTCGGGCGGCATCTGCTCCAGATACAGCTTGTAGGCCTTCATGATGGCTTCGATGCCGGTGGCGCCCGCATGATCGACCAGAAACTTGTAGATATTAATGAACAGCGAGGAATGGATGTTCGGCTGCCAGGTGAGGAACCAGTCCGTCGAGAACGGCAGCATGCCCTTGGGCGGCGACACCCCCCTCAATTCCTTGTACAGCTTGAGCAGGCGCTCGCGCGACAGCGACACTTCCGATTCAAGCAACTGCAGGCGGGCGCCCAGCTGGATCAGTTCGATCGCAAGCTGGATCTCCTGGGCTTCCGATACGACACTTTTCGTGGCCATGATGTGCTCTCCTCGCTGTTGCCGGTTATTGCTGGTATGGAAGATAGAATCTTAAACGATTTCTTCCACCGGCTGGCCGGCCATCAGGATGGCGGCGTGCGATTGGGCCAGGGCGCGGTCCTTGTTGTGGCTGGTGAGCATCGACAGGATGGCGCTGTCGTCGAAGCGGAAGCGGGCCAGCATCATGTTGCCACCGGCGAGCTTAAGGATCTGGGCGTTGCTCATGCCCTCGATCAGATCGGCGATTTCAGCGGCGATACCCAGGCGGAAGATTGCCGTCACCTTGTCCGCACGGATCATCTGCTGAGCCAACATCAGGTAGCTCAGGTTAGCGTCGCGAATTTCGGCCATCATATCGTTAGCAGTCATTTCCATCTCCTCGATCCGTTATCTTCAGCGCGGAACACAATTGCGTTTCCAGTGAGATACATTCTGCGGGAGCAACAAAAAACCGAGTAGAGGCAACCCTCTGTATTTTTCGTCGGGAAATAGCAGGTGCGACCTGTCGGTGTTTGTCTTACAAACACTCGCAGATCGGTGTCCTACGCCCTTGCGGCGCGGGTTCCAAGCGGTCGGGAAGCTTCAACAACATCCGGTCCTAAGCAAAAAAATAGTGCGTTATGGCGACGCATTTTTGCCACATCTAACCCGGTTACGGCAGCCTTTTCAGGAACTTTAGGGTCTGGACGAAAAAAATTTGAAAATTTTTCGAATTTTTACATCCACCCCGCCGACACCGTCCGAAGCGCCTTTTCAGCCGCTTCTTAAAACTGGTAACGGCAGCGTTTTCGGGAACTTTAGGTTTTTTTTGAATTTTTTTGAAAATTTTTGAAAAAAGTCGGGCGACCGGGCGCAAAGCCCCTGTTCATGCGGGTTTGCGGGCGATCTGCGTGCCCGGAGAACTGCCGGCGCAGGCCGGTTTTTGGCTAAAACACATAAAAAATTGCTACACTCGCGGCTAGCGCCTTAAATGTTGAGGCCTCAAGTATTTCCTCTACCCGAAGAAAGCTACTTAATGACAACTCGCACAGACTGTCAGGAACGCGACGCGCGTGATCCGCTCGCCGCCCTGCGCGACCAGTTCGACCTGCCGCAAGGCGTGATTTATCTGGATGGCAACTCCCTGGGCGCCCGCCCCAAAGCGGCGCTGGCCCGCGCCCAGCACGTGATCGCCCAGGAATGGGGCCACGACCTGATCCGCAGCTGGAACACGGCCGGCTGGTTCGACCTGCCGCGCCGCCTCGGCGACCGGCTGGCGCCGCTGATCGGCGCGGCCGCCGGCGAGGTCGCGATCACCGACACCACCTCGGTCAACCTGTTCAAGGCGCTGGCCGCCGCCCTGCGGATGCAGGCCGACGATCCGCAACGGGCCAGCCGCCGCGTGATCGTCACCGAGCGCAGCAACTTCCCCACCGATATCTATATGGCCGAGGGCCTGTCGTCGTGGCTCGAACGCGGCTACACGGTGCGCCTGGTCGACGCGGTGGACGAACTGCCCCACGCGATAGCCGCCGACACGGCCGTCGTCATGCTCACCCACGTCAACTACCGCACCGGCTACCAGCACGACATGGCCGCCACCAGCGCGCTGGCCCATGCGCATGGCGCCCTGATCGTGTGGGACCTGGCCCACTCGGCCGGCGCCGTGCCGCTCGACCTGCACGCGGGCGGCGCCGACCTGGCCGTCGGCTGCACGTATAAGTACCTGAACGGCGGCCCCGGCGCGCCCGCCTTCATCTGGGTGCCGGCGCGGCACCAGGCCCGCTTCCGGCAACCGCTGTCGGGCTGGTGGGGCCACGCGGCGCCGTTCGCGATGACGCCCCACTTCACGGCCACGGACGGCATCGGCCGCGCGCTGTGCGGCACCCAGCCCGTGCTGTCGCTGGCCATGGTCGAATGCGGCCTGGACGTGTTCGCGCAGACCACCATGGAAGCGATCCGCGCCAAATCGCTGGCCCTGACCGACCTATTCATCGCACTGGTGGAGCAGCGCTGCGCCGCCCATCCGCTGGCGCTGGTGACGCCGCGCGCCCACGCGCTGCGCGGCAGCCAGGTCAGCTTCAGCCACCCGCATGGCTACGCCGTGATGGCGGCCCTGATCGCGCGCGGCGTGATCGGCGACTACCGCGAACCGGCCATCATGCGCTTCGGCTTCACGCCGCTGTACACCAGCTACGCCGACGTATGGGACGCGGTCGAGATCCTGCGCGACATCCTCGACCGGCAAGCCTACGACGTGCACGCCAAGCGCGACGCCGTGACCTGACAACACCGACAAGAGCACACCATGACCGAGCAGAACAAACAAGGCGCGGCCGGCGGCTGCCCGCACGCGGCCGGCGCCAACGCGGGCGCCGACGCCCAGTGGCACGGCGCCCAGATGGACTTCAGCAAATCGATGAGCTACGGCGACTATCTGGGCCTGAACCAGATCCTCAACGCCCAGCACCCGCTGTCGCCCAACCACAACGAGATGCTGTTCATCGTCCAGCACCAGACCAGCGAACTGTGGATGAAGCTGATGCTGCACGAGATGCACGCCGTGCGCGCCCACCTGCGCGCCGACGACCTGGCGCCGGCCTTCAAGATGCTGGCCCGCGTGGCCCGCATCATGGACCAGCTGGTGCACGCGTGGGACGTGCTGGCCACCATGACGCCGCCCGAATACACGGCGATCCGCCCCTACCTGGGCGCCTCGTCCGGCTTCCAGTCCTACCAGTACCGCGAGATCGAATTCATCCTGGGGAACAAGAACGCCGCCCTGCTCAACGTGCACAGCACCGCGCCCGACGTGTTCCAGCTGCTCGACACGGCGCTGCGCACGCCATCCTTGTACGACGAGGCCATCCACCTGCTGGCCCGCAACGGCCTGGCCATCGCGCCCGAGCGCCTGCACGCGGACTGCACCCAGCCCACCGTGGCCGACGCCTCGGTCAAGGCGGCCTGGCTGGAGGTCTACCGCGACCCCGGCCACCATTGGGCGCTGTACGAGCTGGCCGAAAAACTGGTCGACCTGGAGACGGCGTTCCGCTTCTGGCGCTTCCGCCATGTGACGACGGTCGAGCGCATCATCGGCTTCAAGACCGGCACCGGCGGCACGGCCGGCGTCAGCTACCTGCGCAAGATGCTGGACGTGGTGCTGTTCCCCGAACTGTTCGCGCTCCGCACGGAACTGTAACGGCGGTGGCGCAGGTTCCTTATCCCAGCAGGAGGAACTCCTCCTTTTGCGACGCGGTCTAACGGTGGCGGGCGACAGTCCGTCCGCCGTTTCACGAACCAGCAAAGGAGATAAGATGAACAAGCAAATCCGACATGGCGCGGCAGCGCTCGCGCTGCTGCTCTCGACCATGACAGCGGCCCACGCGGCCAGCTACGCCGTCCTGCTCGACGGGGCGCACGAGGACCCGGCCAACGCCTCCAAAGGCATCGGCGCGGCGGTGATCGACTTCAACGACCTGATGCACCAACTGCAGGTGACGGTGGCCTATGGCGGGCTCGATGGCGTGACGACGGCGGCCCACATCCACTGCTGCACGGCGGCGCCAGGCACCGGCAGCGCGCCGGTGGCCACCGAACTGCCCAGCTTCCCCGGCTTCCCGCTGGGCGGCCATGGCGGCGCCTACACCCACCTGTTCGACACGTCGCAAACGAGCAGCTGGAACCCGGCCTTCCTCACGGCCCATGGCGGCACCACGTCCGGCGCGGAACAGGCGTTGCTGGCCGGGCTGACGAGCGGCGAGGCCTACCTCAACATCCACTCGGACACCTACCCGGACGGCGAGATCCGCGGCTTCACGCCGGCCGCGCCCGTGCCGGAGCCGAGCGGTCTGGCGATGCTGACATTGGGCCTGCCCGCGCTGCTGCTGGGACGGCGCCGCCGTCAAAGCTGACGCGCTTCGGCCCGCCCCAAAAAAAAGCGTCATGCGCACTTCCGTGCACATGACGCCAGGGTGTTCCGGCCATGCGGCCCGAGGGCCGGGCTCAATCCCGCACGCTTACTTGGCCGCGCCGCCCAGCAGCATTTCATTCAGGCGCTTGACGAAGGCGGCGGGATCGCTGAGCGAACCGCCTTCGGCCAGCATCGCCTGGTCGAACAGGATGTGGGCCCAGTCGTTGAACTGGCTGCCCGCGTCCTGGTACTTCAGACGCGTCACCAGCGGGTGGTTGGGGTTGATTTCCAGGATGGGCTTGGACTCGGGCGCGTTCTGGCCGGCCGCCTTCAACATGCGCAGCAGGTTGCCCGACAGCTCGTGCTCGTCCGCCACCAGGCAGGCCGGCGAATCGGTCAGGCGGAACGTCACGCGCACGTCCTTGGCCTTGTCGCCCAGCGCTTCCTTCATCTTGGCCACCAGGTCCTTGTAGGAGGTCTCGGTTTCCTCGTGTTCCTTCTTCTCGGCCTCGTCCTCCAGCTTGCCCAGGTCCAGGCCGCCCTTGGCCACGGACACCAGTTCCTTGCCCTCGTAGTCCTGCAGGAACGACAGCATCCACTCGTCCACGCGGTCCGTCAGCAGCAGCACTTCCACGCCCTTCTTGCGGAAGATCTCCAGGTGAGGGCTGTTCTTGGCGGCCTTGTAGTTATCGGCCGTGACGTAGTAGATCTTGTCCTGGCCTTCCTTCATGCGCGCCACGTACTGCTCGAACGAGACGTTCTGCTCGTCGCTGTCGTTCTGGGTCGAGGCGAAGCGCAGCAGCTTGGACAGGCGCTCCTTGTTGGTGGCGTCCTCGCCGATGCCCTCCTTCAGCACCTGGCCGAACTCCTTCCAGAAGGTGGTGTACTTGTCCTTCTTGTCCTGCTCGTCGGCGTTGGCCAGTTCCTCCAGCATGCCGATCACGCGCTTGGTCGAACCGTCGCGGATCACCTTCACGTCGCGCGACTCCTGCAGGATCTCGCGCGACACGTTCAGCGGCAGGTCGGCCGAGTCGATCACGCCCTTCACGAAGCGCAGATAGGTCGGCATCAGCTGCTCGGCGTCGTCCATGATGAACACGCGCTTGACGTACAGCTTGATGCCGCTGCGCTTGTTGCGGTCCCACAGGTCGAACGGCGCCTTGGCCGGGATGTACAGCAGCTGCGTGTATTCACTGCGGCCTTCCACCCGGTTGTGGGTGTGGGTCAGCGGCGCCTGGAAGTCGTGCGAGACGTGCTTGTAGAATTCCTCGTACTGCTCGTCGGTGATGTCGGACTTGTTGCGGGCCCACAGCGCGCTGGCCTGGTTGATGGTTTCCAGCTCGTCCTTGAGCACGGTCTCCTTCTTCTCCTCGTCCCACTCCTCCTTGCGCATCACGATCGGCAGCGAGATGTGGTCCGAATATTTGCGGATGATGGACTTGAGCTTCCAGCTCGACAGCAGTTCATCCTCGCCTTCGCGCAGGTGCAGGATGATGTCGGTGCCGCGCGACGCCTTCTCGATGGTCTCCACGCTGTAATCGCCCTCGCCGCCCGATTCCCAGCGCACCGCCTCGTTGGCGGCCGCGCCGGCGCGGCGGGTCTCGACCGTGATCTTGTCGGCCACGATGAAGCCCGAATAGAAGCCCACGCCGAACTGGCCGATCAGGGCCGCGTCCTGCTGCTGGTCGCCCGACAGCTTGCCGAAGAATT
Organism: Rugamonas sp. GW822-FHT03B10; assembly: GCF_058801745.1. Classification (NCBI taxonomy): domain Bacteria; kingdom Pseudomonadati; phylum Pseudomonadota; class Betaproteobacteria; order Burkholderiales; family Oxalobacteraceae; genus Rugamonas; species Rugamonas sp. GW822-FHT03B10. The sequence goes on from NZ_JBXANP010000015.1 coordinate 82,323, forward strand.
CCTTGGTGCCCGACTTGGCGATGGTGCCCAGGTGCGAGATGGCTTCCTCGCGGCTCATGCCGATGCCGTTGTCGGAAATGGTGATGGTGCGCGCTTCCTTGTCGAAGCCAACCTTGATTTTCAGTTCGTGATCGTTGCCGTACAAGGCGTCGTTGTTGATCGCCTCGAAGCGCAGCTTGTCGGCCGCGTCCGACGCGTTCGACACCAGCTCGCGCAGGAAAATCTCCTTGTTCGAGTACAGCGAGTGGATCATCAATTGCAGCAGCTGCTTCACTTCAGCTTGAAAGCCCAGGGTTTGCTTTTCGTTGTCAGCCATTTTTACCTCTAGTTAGTCTCGGTTGATACAGGTTTGTTGCACGGATTTTTCGAAGGTGGGGATTATAAGATCGAATTCAAGCCCACAGGAAAAAATGGCTGCCCAAACGTAAAACTTTCATCTTAGCGTGTGACAATTGGCGTATTTCCCCGGGGTTTTACTGCCTATAGTGAACACAGCCGCGCTCGCTCCCACCCATGCGGCGGGGAGCGCGCCGCCAGCATTCCTGATCCACGATGCATCCGGCGTGCATCCAAAAACGGGGGGACGTCATGATCGGCATGGCCACCAAACTGGCGGCGCTGCAGCTGCTAAAACAACGCCTGCTCGCCGCACCGGACCCGCAACTGGCGGCGCTGGGCAACCTGATCTCCAACCAGGCGCGCTACGCCAACTTCGGCGCGCTGGGCACGGCCATCGGCGACTTCGCCCCCGTGCGCCTGCCCGCCAGCGGCACCTTGGGCGGGGCCGGCGCCAATCCCTACATCGCCTTGTGGAAGCTGGTGTTCAACGTGTTCGGCGGCGACGGCACGGCCGCCAACCCCGGCCTCAAGCCGGTGCTGGACCGCATCCGCGACCTGCTCGACCGGCTCGACACGGTGGCCGCCGCCGAGGACCTGGACGCGCTGCAGGCGATGAGCGGCGAAGTGGACACGCTGAACCAGATCGCCACCGACCTCAGCGCCATCCTGGTCGCCATCAAGGGTGACGGCACGCTGAGCAATCTGGGCATCGTGCCGCAGGTGGCGGACCTGATCGGCACGCGCATGATGCCGGCCTCCGTGCGCCCGCGCGCGGGCGGCGGTGCCGGCTTCCCGCCGCGTTTCTGGACCCTGCGCGAATTCCTGTCGCAGCGGCGCACGGGCCGCTTCGCCCAGCGGCTGTGGGAATCGGCCCAGGCCAGCGGGCGCGACGAATTCAAGGCCTACGCGCTGGGCTGGTTGTCCAGCTGGTCGCTCAGCGCGGGCGGCGCCAGCGCCGTGGCCAGCATCGTCGGCGCGCCGTACCGCAACCAGTGGTGGCGCTCGCGCTTCGTCGGCAACTACATCGACCTGTGGTCCTATGGTTACGCCACGGTCGGGCCGCGCCCCAAGCCCTACACGGACTGGCCCAACCTGTGCGCGCAGGCGCTGCACGAGCAGATCGCCGTGCCCGGCGCCGCGTTCGACGCCGACCACATGATGGACGATCTGCGGCTCGGCAACGCGCTCGGCACGGGCCTGCCGGCCGATTTCGTCAGCTACTGGCTGGACGCCTACGAACACGTGTACGGCGACCTGGGCATGGACCGCCCGCAAATGGACGCCGACCGCCTGCAGGACGCCTACGCCATGGCGTGGCTGGTGCTGTGGTTCCAGACCAGCCCGCAGACGCTGGGCTGCAACGCCGTGGCCCCGGTGGCGCCCACCGACTGCGGCGGCGCGCCGCCATGGACCAATCCCGTGGTGCCGGGCGACGCCGGCGGCGGCGCGGGCGGCCCGCCGCCACCGGAGATCGACAAGAAGGTCAAGCCGGCCAACGTGGTGTGCGCCGTCCTGCTGGCCATCCTCGGCATCGTGGCGCTGTGCTTCGGCGGCTGGGTGGCCGGCGGCGCGGCCATCGCCGGCGCCATCGCGCTGGCCGTCAGCGCCGGCACCATCGACTGGGACAAGTTCCGCTGCAGCCTGGTGTGGTACCGGCTCTACATGTACAACGGTTTGCGCGCGCTGCACGACGTGATGAGCCTGGGCGGCCTGGTGCACCCGTACACGCCAGAACTGAGCACCGACGACACGGTGGTGCAGCTGCTGTCGGCCATCCCCACCCACATCCGCACCGGCGACAACATCGTGCTGACCCGGCCCTCGCGCGAAGGCTATCCCGTGGTGCCGTGGAATGGCATGGGCTTCTCGTGGTTCGACGACGCCAGCGGCGCGCTGGAGCAGCCAGGCACGCAGCCGGCGCTGGCGGCGGCCTACCCGTCCGGCTTCCTCGACGATCCGGCCAATCCGCTGGGCAGCCGCTCGCCGTTCGACGCCAGCCCGTGGCCGTTCGCGCCCGGCATGAACAACCAGCCGGCCGGCTTCATCAACACGGTGGACGCCATGCTGGCCTGGCTGGGCGCGCCCACGTCCGAGCTGCCCGACCACGACCTGGACGGCGACCGCGGCCTGGGCTTCCAGAACTGGCATTTCGTGGCGGACGACTGGACCAATCCGGTCGACATCGAACCTAGCACGTGAGGCCCATCATGCCCGACCTGAAACCGGCAAAGCGCGGCGACCAGCGGCCGCGCGACAAGCGCGACGAACAGCAATGGCTGGATGAATGGCAGCGCACCCAGGAAGCGCTCGACAAGCAGGAACAGGCGCGCCGGCGCGCGTGGCTGGCCTGGCTCAAGGAACAGGGCGGCCGCGCCCAGTACACGGCGTGGATGGTCCTGCCCTGCAACCTGGGCGACTACGGCCTGCGTCCGCTGGCCTCCGGCACGCCGTACTGGGCCTCGCCCTTCATCTGGGTCGAGAGTCCGGACCCGTCCGGCCGGCCCCAGGCCGGCGCCGAGAACCACCTGGTGGCGCGCGTGTTCAACCTGGGCGCGGGCACGGCGGCGCCGGCCAAGATCGACTTCTACTGGGCCGATCCATCCGTGGGCCTGGGGGCGGCCGACGCCCATTTCATCGGCACCGAGTGGGCCGAGATCGGGCCGATGACGTCGCGCGTGGTGCGCTGCGCCACGCCGTGGGTGCCGAGCTATCTGAACAACGGCCACGAATGCGCCTTCGTCAACTGCGACAACCACGTGCTCGATCCGCTGCTGCTGCCGTTCCAGCCCTGGGCCGACCGCCACGTGGGCCAGCGCAACCTGGCCGTACTGCCGGCCGTGGCGCAGCCGTTCCACTTCTGGGCGCCCGGCGGCACCCGCGCCGAACTGCATGTGACGGCCCTGCGCGGCGTGCTGCGCGAAATGCCCAAACAACCGACCAACGCCGTACGCCTGCTGGGCGAAGCGGCCGCCCACCTGCTGGCCGGCCTGCGGCCACAGGCCGTGACGGCGCGCCGCCCGCCGGGCGGGCCGCGCCAGCCGCCCGTGGCTGGCCAGCAGATCCCGGCCAAGACCGTGATCGCCGGCGCGCGCCAGACCGGCGCCACGCGCGTGCTGGCGCGCCCCGACGACAAGCTGCGCCCGATGCCGCTCGACGGCCGCGCGCCGCTGGGCGAACACCTGTTCAAGGTGGACGGCCAGGCCGGCATGGCCCAGCAGATCGAACTGCAACTGCAGGAGCTGACGCTGCCGCTCAACACCTTCGTGGTGCTCAATATCTGCCACACCACCGCCCAAGCCGTCACCGGCGGCTACCTGCTGGTCCTGGCCCATCCGGCCTGGTTCCGCGCCACCCCGCATTTACCTATGGAGGACGAGTCCATGAAGATTCCCAGCCAAGATCCGCAAGACGCCGCGCTGCAGGCCATGGTGATCGCGCAGTTTCCCCAGGCCCGCCTGACGCTGCAGATCGCCCGCGCCATGCATAAGCACCTGCCCATTTCCTCGATCGAGGAAATCGAGCGCGCGGTCCAGTACGTGCACGTGGACGATATGTATCTGGACCCCGGCATGGTGGAGCGCTTCGGCTTCGAGTCGCTGCTGCCGATCCGCGACAGCGCCGACCTGGTGGCCAAGATCGCCGGCATGCTGCGCATCGCCGCGCAACAGGGCCAGGGCGGGCCGTCGTCGCTGCTGACCGGCGCCTTGCCCGGCAGCCGCGGCGCCTCCATCCCCGCCGCCCATTTCGCCGGACCATCGCTGTTCGGCTCCACCGTCGCCAAAGGAGAATAGCCATGGTCTGGGCAGTGACACTCGTGGTGCACGACTGCGCCACCAATGCGGGCTTACAGGGCGCGCTGATCAGCGACGGCTACGGCGGCGGCGGCTACACCGACAGCTATGGCCAGTTCATCGCGCTGATCGACGACTACTACAGCGGCTACATCGTGCAGATCTCCAAGTCCGGCTACTCGTCGCGCAACTTCACGTTCGACCGATCGCAGATAGGCAAGCCGCAATCGACCTGCCTGAGCGTGTACGTTGCGCCGCCGCCACCGCCGCCGGGTTCGGGCGGAGGAGGCGTCAGCTGCTTCATCGTGACGGCCGCCAGCGGGTCCGAACAGTCGCGGGAGGTGACGGGCATGCGCGCGCTGCGCGACGAGGTGGCGGCGCGCGCGCCGCTGGCCGGTCGCCTGATCGACGCCATCTACGACCAGTACTGGCGCTTCAGCCCGGCCCTGGCCGATCAGATCAGGGAAAGCGACGCGTCGCGCATGGGCGTGATGGCGCTGGTGGTGCGGCCGCTGTTCGCGTGGTTCCAGCTGGCCGGCCAACTGGCGCTGGCGCCAGACGACGCGGCGGCGGTGCGCCAGGCCGAGAAGGAACTGCGCTCGGCCTGCCCGCGCTACCTGAGCCCGGCCCGGGTGGCTTCCTACCTGACGCTGCTGCTGCGCGGCGAACCCTTGCCGGCCGGTGCGCCGGGTCTGGTGACGCAACTGGAGCCGCAATTGCGCGCGGCGCTGGCGCTGCCGCTGGTGCAATGGGCCATCTTCGAACCGCTGCAACGGACCTGGCACGGCGCAGCCGAGCGGCTCGACATGCGGGACCAGGTGGCGGCCTGGCTGGGCGCCGCGCCGCTGGACTGTGTGATGTCGCCCACGCCGCAGCAGCTCGACGCGGAACTGGCGTCGCTGGCGTCGCTGGTGCGGTTCGACCCGCGCGCGCGCAGCCGGATCGGGGCCACGCTGAAAACGGCCTGGCCAGGCACCCACGCCGCGCTGGCACAAGCGGGCTTGATTGATGCAGGGACCTGAAGCACGCCTTTTCTTGGGCACCCGGCTGGCCTGGAGTGTGGGGTTGGCCGGGTTTTGGGCGCTGGGCTATTTTATGGCCGGCATATGGCTGCATCCAGCGCCCATTTTTAATCCATCGTCCGCGCTCGACGCGGCCATCCCGTTCGCCGGACTTGCACTGTGGCCCTATCTGTTCGGCATTGTCTGGATGGGCATGCCGGCTGTACTGCTACAGTCGCCCGCACTGTTCCGGCACACAGCCCGCAGCTATGCGCTGCTGATCGCCTTCTCCATCCTGTGTTTTGTGCTGGTGCCGGCGGCGGCGCCTGAACTGCGTGCCCGGGCCAGCACCGCCGGACTGGACCCGCTCACGGCCTGGGCCCTGCTCCATCTGCACGCGATCGACCCGCCGCGCAACCTGCTGCCATCGCTGCACGTATCGCTGACGGCGCTGGCCGCCCGCGCGCTGTCGCGCCACGACGCCCGCTGGCGCCTGCCAGGCGCCCTGGTGCTGGCCACCATCGTGGCCGCTGTCTGCCTGTCCAAGCAGCACACGGTGGCCGACGCCGCCGCCGGCCTGCTGGCGGCCGGCCTGTGCGACGCCTTGGCACGCCGCCTCAATCCTGCGCCGCCCCCGCTGCCGCCGTGAGCGGCGCGATCATGCCCTGCTCCAGCAGATAGCGCACCAGATAGCTGGCCGTCTGTTCCAGCGAGGGATCGGCCCGCCCGTCCGGCAAGCCATCGCGGGCCTGTCGGTAGGCGCTGCTGCTGTAGCGCTTGAGCTGCATGGCGGCGATCTTGTCGGCCGAGCGGTTGAAGAAGTCGAGTAGCGGAAACACGGGATCGCTGGCCGAGCACCGCAGGTTGAGCTGGTCGATGAAATGGGGGATGTCGTAATAGCGGAAGCGATAGCCGAAGTCGCGCTCGATCACCCGGGTCAGGGCCGTCATGCTGTAGTAATTGTCCGCCGTCACATGCAACGGGGTGGCCGGCGCCTGCGGCCGGCGCGCGATGGCCACCATATTGTGGGCGATCACGTCCGCCGCCACGATGCTGAGCTGATTGGGCGTATCGACGGCGATCCCGTGGCGGATCATGAAGGCCAGCATGCGCAGCGCAACGTCGTTGTCATCGCCCGCGCCCCGGGTCGAGACGGAAATCAGCGAAGGCCGGTAGACGCGCACGTCCATGCCGGCCGCGCGCGCGGCCAGCGCCTGCTGTTCGGCCACCCATTTGCTTTGCGCATAGCCGAAGTCCAGCGCTTCCATGCCCGCGTTGCAGTCCGATTCCAGCAGCACGCCCTTGGCGCTCCAGCCGAAAATGAAGGTGCTCGACACCAGATGCAGGCAACGCGCGCCACTGTCGCGGGCCAGCCGCAAGGCTGTGCGCGTGCCATCCACATTGGTGGCGCGCATGGCTTCATAGGTCATCACGTAATTGACGCAGGCGCCGTTGTGGAACACTTCACCCACGCTATGCGCCAACGCCTGCCACTGCGCAGCGTTCAATCCCCACGACGGCAACGCCAGGTCGCCGCACACGGCGCGCACGCGCGCGCGCAACTGCGCCTGCAGCGCGGGCGTGAGCAGGCGCGCGTGGCGCAGGGCCGCCTCCACCCGCGCCATGGCGGCGCCAGGATCCGATGCCCGCACCAGCACCACCACCTCGTCGTCGCCCTGGCGCAGCAGCGCATCAAGCAGGAAGGGGCCGAAGAAACCCGTCACGCCCGTCAGCAAGAGGGCCCGACCGGCCCGACCGGTGGGCGGCGCGAAGTCTTCCGTGACGGGCAGCGCTCGGCCCCGGTCTTCCAGCATGCGCGCCGCGATGGCGTCGTCCAGCGACGCGCGCAGCTGCGCCAGGGCCGCCATGGCCGCATCGGCGCCGCCCGTATCGCCGTGATCGAGCGGCGCCAGCGCGGACAACAGGCTACGCTGCGACAGGCGTTGCAGCAGCTGGGCATCGAGCGCCTCGGCCAGCGCGCCCGAACCGAAGCCACGCAGCACGTCCTCCAGCTCCAACTGGATTTCCGTCAGCGCCAGCGAGTCGATGCCAAGGTCGGCCAGCGCCACGCTGTCGCTGGCGATCCCCTGGCGGGCGAATGCGCGTTGCACGGCGCTGCGCCAGTTAGATTGTTCCCCATCGGCTTCGCCTTCCCGCAGCATGCAAGGCGCGTCGTTACGCCAGCTTGCCAGCGATTCAGCCTTGCCGGCTTCGAACAGGGCGCGCGTTTCGGCACGCGCGATCTTGCCCGAGGTGGTCATGGCGACCGTGCCCGGCGCGACCACGTGCAACTGGTCCGGCAGCAGGCCGCACACGGCACGGATGGCCAGCGCCAGCACTGCGGGATCAGGCAAGGCGTCGGCGCGCTGCGGCTCGGCCAGCACAGTCACACTTCCGTCGTCGCATTGAAATGCGCAGATGCCGCGTGGCCGCACGGCCGCACCGCTGGCCGCCACCGCTTCCTCCAGGTCGTCCGGGAAGAAATTGGCGCCGCCGATGATCAGCATGTCCTTGCTACGGCCACACACGTACAACTGGCCTTGGTGGAGGAAACCCAGGTCGCCCGTGCGCAGGGGCCAGCAGTTACAGCTGTGGCTGGTGTAGCTGGTGTGGCTGGTGTGGCTGGTGTGGCTGGTGTGGCTGGTGTGGCTGGTGTGGCTGGTGTGACTGGTGTGGCTGGTGTGACTGGTGTGGCTGGCGTCGCTGGTGCCGCTGCCCTCGCCTGCCTGCTCGCCCAACAGCGCGCGGGTGGCTGCCACATTATTCCAGTAGCCGGCGGTGACGCACGGGCCGCCCACCCTGATCTCGCCCACTTCCAGTTCCGCCAGCGGCAGGTCACTTCCCGGCGCGCAGATCCGCACGTCCACGCCGGGCACGGGGGTGCCGCAGCTCGCGTATTCCACGGCGCATCCGGCATCGCCCGCTTTGGCGAGAATTTGCTTGTGCGTTTGCGTTTGCGTTTGCATGCGCGTGTGCGTTTGCGCGTCCGCGTGTCCGTTCCCGCCCGCGCGCGGGTCGCGCAGCACGGCCAGACTGCTGCAGCCGCCGTGCGTGACGTTGAGCGTGTTCTCCGCCAGTCCGTAGGCCACCGTGCACGCCTCGCGTGCCAGGCCAAAGCGGGCGAAACGGCGATGGAAGCGCCGTATGGTGTCCGGCCGCGCAGGCTCGCCCGCGTTCATCAACACCCGCAGGCAGGACAGGTCCACCCCATCCAGTTCGGCGTCCGACACTTTGCCCTCGCGCAGGCAGTATTCGAAGCCGAAGTTGGGCGACGAACTATAGGTCGCGCCCACTTCCGCGATCATGCGCAACCACAACGCGGGGCGGCGCAGGAAGTCGACCGGCGCGAAGCCGTAATTGCTGCCTCCCGAGATGATGGGGAACAGGTAGTAGCCGATCAGGCCCATATCGTGATGCTGCGGCAGCCACGAAACGCCTGTCGGCACATGATCGAGCGTGGCGCGCGCGTTCGCGATCACGTTCTCGTGGCTGACCATGACGCCGCGCGGCAGGCCCGTGGAACCGGACGTGTATTGCAGGAACAGCAGCCGTTCATGGCGGGGCGGCGGCAAGCCGGCGCCGGCGGACAGGGGATCGGACGCGGTCGCGCCGTCGTCCAGCGCCAGCAACGGCCACGGTGGCGCCATGCCGGAGGCGGCGAACAATTGCGCCAGCCGCGCCGCGTGCACGTCATCCGTCAGCAAGGCCGCCGCGCCGCAATTCTCGCCAATCGCGCGCAGGCGGCGCATGGCCGTGTCGCCGGCCGTGCGCGGCAAGGCCACCGGCACACCGATCATGCCGGCGCGTGCGCAGGCAAGCAAGGCGGCCACCCCTTCCAGTCCGGCCAGATGCGCCAGCAGCACGCGCGCGCCGGGCGCCAGGCCGGGCGTGGTGATCAGGCGCGCGGCCAGGGCTAGCGTGTACGCGTGAAAAGTGCGGTAGGTGTGGCGCGCGCTGGTCTGTCCCAGCCGGTCGCGGAACTCGAACAGGACTTTGTCAGGCTGCCGCTCAGTCCAGTGTTCGAGCAGATCGAAGATGGAATCCATAGGCGCAAGCTCCGGCGGTGCACGGCGTCATGCTGCAACACGTGCAGTGTGAAAGTGACCAGTGATGCGTATGCAGCGATGCTTGATCGGTGATGCTTGATCTTTGATGTTTGATCTGTGAAGCCTGATTTGTGTAGCACGACGCCGGCTTCCGCCGACAGCCCATTCTAGCGCGCCGCGCGCCCGCGCGGCAGCTCCCGTTCAAGAAAACGCCACACGGCCGGATCCTGCATGGCCGCCACGTTGAGCCGCATGCGGGTGGACGGCAGTTGCTGCGGCGAGAACAGGCTGCCCGGCGCCAGCAGCAATCCTTCCGCCGAGGCTCGTTCAGTCAGCGCGTTGGTGTCGCAGCCCGCGTCGGCCCACACGAACATGCCGGCCGTGGGCGCCACGTCGATCGTCATGCCGAGCCGCTCCAGCTGGCGTATCGTCTTGGCGCGCACGCCATCGAGCCGCGCGCGCACCCGGTCGGCGTGCTTGCGGTAAGCGCCCTCCGACAGCACCTTGTACACCACCCGCTCGCCGATGTCGCTGGTGGTCAGCGTGGTCAGCATCTTGCGGTCGGCCAGGCGCTCGGCCCATGCATGCGAGGTGACGATGTAACCGACCCGCAGGTTGGCGGCCATGGTCTTGGAGAAGCCGCCCAGGTAGATCACGCGCCGCAACTGGTCGAGCGCCGCCATGCGCGTGGCCGGCTGCACCGCGCTGCCCGGATGCAGGTCGCAATAGATGTCGTCCTCCACGATGACGAAATCGTATTCCTCGGCCAGCCGCAACACCTGGAACGCCTTGGCCGCAGACAGCGAGGTGGAGCTTGGGTTGTGCAGCACCGAATTGATGACATACAGCTTGGGCCGGTGGATGGCCGCCAGTTGGGTGAGCTGCGCGATGTCCGGGCCATCGGCCAGGCGCGGCACGCCCACCACCTTCGCACCCAGCGCGGCGAACGAGCCGAACATCAGGAACCAGGCCGGGTCGTCGACGAAGATGGTGTCGCCGGGCCGCACGAATTCGCGCGCCACCAGATCCAGCGCCTGGGTCACGCCGGCCGTGGTGACGATCTGCTCGGGCGCCGCGCCAATTTCCAGCTCCGCCAGCTTGCGCTGCAACTGCTGGCGCAACAGCAGCGAGCCGTGGGGCACGCCGTAATTGAGCAAGGTGCCCGGATGCTGGCGGCTGACGGCGCGCAGCGCGTTGGCCACCATGGGGCCATCGAGCCATTCGGCGGGCAGCACGCCCGTGCCGGGCATCTGCTGGTGCGGCACCTGGCGGAACATGTTCCGCACCAGCCAGACCACGTCGATCGGCTTGGTATCGAAGCGCTCCTGCATCGGGCGCGCCACCTGCCCCGCTCCCGGCGCGGCGGCACCCGGACCGAGCGCGGGCCGTTCGCGCACATAGAAACCGGCGCCGCGCCGCGATTCCAGGTAGCCGCGCGCCACCAGCTTGTCGTAACTGGCCACCACCGTGAAAGCCGACACACCATGCGCGGCGGCGAACTGGCGGATAGACGGCATGCGCGCACCGCCGCGCAGCAGCCGGTCGTCGATGCGGGCCGCCACGGAACGGACGATCTGGTCGATCAGCGATTCGCCCGATTCGCGCGACAGCAACCCCACCAGCGCCACGGGCCGCGCCTTGCCGGCCGGCGCGGATGGAGTGGTAGATGCGGGCGCGGCTGCGCGCACGGACAGTGTATTGGTCATATTACCGTCACAGTATTTGAAATTATGTGGAAAAGTGTATTGGTACTGTACTGGTGTTGTCGCTTAGGATACACCTGAAACGCCCGCAAATCCACCACCAGAGGAACCCAAACCATGTCCCTGCCCACCTGCTCCGAGCTCGACGCCGCCGGCGCCACCGTCTATGCCGCCATGCCGCCCACGCCCCAATACAGCTGGCCCCTGCTGAACGAGGCGCTGGGCGTGGAAACGTGGATCAAACACGAAAATCATACCCCCACCGGCGCCTTCAAGGTACGCGGTGGACTGGTCTATGTGGAAGCACTTGCACGCCGTTTGCCCGGCGTCAAAGGTATCGTGCTGGCCACGCGCGGCAACCACGGGTTGTCGCTGGCCTACGCGGCGCGCCGCCATGGCCTGCAGGCGACCATCGTCGTACCGCACGGGAACAGCACGGAGAAGAACGCCGGCATGCGCGCGCTGGGCGCGCGGCTGATCGAACATGGCGACGAATTCCAGGAAAGCCGCGAGCACGCGCTGATGCTGGCCGAACGCGATGGCCTGCACATGGTCCCGTCCTACCATCCGGACCTGATGGCCGGCGTGGCCACGGCCTGGATGGAACTGCTGCGCGCCCGCCCCGGCCTGGAACTGCTGCTGGCGCCGATCGGCCAGGGTTCCAGCATCTGCGCCGCCATCGCCGCCCGCGACGCGCTCGGGCTGAGCATGCCCATCATCGGCGTGGTGTCGCAACATGCGCCGGCCTACCAGCTGTCGTTCCGGGCGCGCCGCAGCGTCGAATCGCCCGTCACCACCGTGCTGGCCGATGGCCTGGCCTGCCGCGTGCCCGATCCGCACTCGTTGGCCATGATCCTGGAACACGTGGAGGACGTGGTGACAGTCAGCGACGAGCAGGTGGCGGACGCCATGCGCCTGTACCACCGTGCAACCCACAACGTGGCCGAAGGGGCCGGCGCCGCCGCGCTGGCCGCCGCCCTCGCCCTGCAGCAGGATCCGCGCTGGCGCGGCCGCAGCATCGGCCTGCCCCTGACGGGCGGCAATGTGGACACGGCCATGCTGGCCGGTGTTCTGCAAGGCGCCTGAACGGCCCGGCCACACTGCCAGGAACCGTACCGGCACAGACCATCACAACAAGGAAACACCATGCAACCACCAGCCGCCGTTACCCGGCCCGTGCCCACCACCGCCCGCCTGGGCGACGATGCCGCCGGCATGCTGCTCGGCCTGATCGGGGTGGCCATGTTCAGCCTGACCCTGCCCTTCACCCGGCTGGCCGTGGCCGACCTCGATCCCGCCTTCGTGGCGCTGGGCCGGGCCGTGGCTGCGGCCTGCTGCGCCGCCCTGTGGCTGGGCTGGCAGCGCGCGCCGTGGCCGCCGCGCGCCGCGCTCCTGCCGCTCGCTTGCGTGGCCGGCGGCTGCATCGTCGGTTTTCCGTGGTTGTCGTCGATCGCCATGCGCACCGTACCGGCCACCCACGGCGCTGTGCTGGTCGGCATGCTGCCATTGGCCACGGCCGTGTGGGCGGCGTTGCGCGGCGGAGAGCGGCCCTCGGCCGGCTTCTGGTGCATGGCCATGCTGGGCACGGCGCTGGTGGCCGGCTTCGCCCTGCACGGCAGCGGCGGCCACTTGCTCCCGGCCGACCTGGCCTTGCTGGGCGCTGTGGTGCTGGGCGCGCTCGGCTACGCGGAAGGAGGCAAGTTGTCCCAAACCCTGGGCGGGCCGCAAACGATCTGCTGGGCGCTGCTGCTGGCCGCGCCCGTGCTGGCGCCGGCCGTGGCCTGGCTGGTCTGGCGCGATGCCGGCCAGATCGCCGCTGCCGGCGGCCGCGCCTGGGCCGGATTCGCCTACGTGTCGCTGATCTCCATGTTCATCGGTTTCTTCTTCTGGTACCGGGGCATGGCGCTGGGCGGCGTGGCCCGGGTCGGCCAGGTGCAGCTGGTGCAGCCATTCCTGACCATGCTCGGCGCAGCCCTGTTCCTGGGCGAGGCGCTGGAATGGCAAACCCTGTTATTCGCACTGGCAGTGATTATTGTGGTGGGCGCGGGCCGCAAAATGCAGGTCAAGCGGCGTTAAAACCGTAGAGAATTCTGATTTTGCCTGCTTTGTGGGCAGCGCCCCCGGCACGACGTACAATATCGGTCTGCCGCGCACGACGCGCTCACTCTATGCCACCAGCCGCACAGCCACGGCCAAATACGCAGACTAAATACACACGATAAACAAACCCGTCGCTCGTTCGACTTCACCTATTGGAACCCTCATGTCCGTCTACGAAAAACTCAAAGCCCTCGACATCACCCTGACCGCGCCTGCCGCGCCGGTGGCCGCCTACGTCATGTACGTCCAGAGCGGCAACCTGGTATTCCTGTCCGGCCATATCGCGCGCAAGGACGACGGCTCGCCATGGGTGGGCCAGCTGGGCAAGAACATCAGCACGGAAGAAGGCAAGGCGGCCGCGCGTGGCGTGGCCGTGGCCCTGATGGGCACCCTGCAGGAAGCCGTGGGCGGCGACCTGACGCGCGTGCGCCGCATCGTCAAACTCACCAGCCTGGTGAACTCCACGCCCGACTTCACCGAGCACCACCTGGTCACCAACGGCGCCTCCGAGCTGCTCGGTGAAGTGTTCGGCGACGCCGGCAAGCACGCGCGCGCCGCCTTCGGCGTGGCCCAGATTCCGCTCGGCTGCTGCGTCGAGATCGACCTGGTGGTGGAAGTCGCGTAATTCCCGGGCGGCGCCCTACCCGGCGCCGCCCATCCGCAGGCCGCCACAAGCGCGCCTGTCCCTAGTCCGGGCCAGCCCGGCATCTACTCAGTGAGACAAGTATGAAAATTGAAAACCCGAATCCGATGCCGTGGCGCTTCGCCGAGCGCGCGCAGCAGATGCAAAGCTCCTTCATCCGCGAGATCCTGAAGATCACCCAGCGCCCCGAGATCATCTCGTTCGCCGGCGGTCTGCCCTCGCCCGCCACCTTCCCCGTGGCAGAGATGAAGGAAGCGTTCGACCAGGTGCTGACCGACTCGGGCAACGTGGCGCTGCAATACGGCCCCACCGATGGCTACCTGCCGCTGCGCCAGTGGATCGCCGACTCGCTGTCCACCAACGGCGCGAAGATCGTGCCGGAACAGGTGCTGATGACGTCCGGCTCGCAGCAGGCGCTGGACCTGCTGGGCAAGGTGCTGATCGACGAAGGCAGCCGCGTGCTGGTGGAGACCCCGTCCTACCTGGGCGCGCTGCAGGCGTTCTCGGTGTACCGCCCCGAATTCGCGTCGGTGGAGACGGACGACCACGGCCTGGTGCCGTCCTCGCTGGACAAAGTGGCCCAAGGCGCACGCCTGCTGTACGCGCTGCCCAACTTCCAGAACCCCACCGGCCGCACGCTGTCGGTGGAGCGCCGCCAGCAGCTGGTGGAGACCTGCGCCCGCCTCGGCCTGCCGCTGATCGAGGATGATCCGTACGGCTCGCTGAGCTACAAGGGCGAACCGCTGCCGAAGATGGTGGCCATGAACCCGGACGGCGTGATCTACATGGGCTCCTTCTCCAAGGTGCTGACCCCCGGCATCCGCCTCGGCTACGTGGTGGCGCCGCTGCCGCTGGTGCGCCGCCTGGAGCTGGCCAAGCAGGCGGCCGACCTGCACACCTCGCAGCTGACGCAGATGGTGGTGCACCGCGTGATCAAGGACGGCTTCCTGGAGCGCCACATACCGAAGATCCGCCATCTGTACGGCGACCAGTGCCAGGTGATGCTGGACGCGATGGCCGAGCACTTCCCCGCCAGCGTGAAGTGGACCAAGCCGGAAGGCGGCATGTTCATCTGGGTCACCCTGCCCAAGCACGTCGACGCCATGGCGTTGCTGGACGAGGCCATCGCCAACCAGGTGGCCTTCGTGCCGGGCGCGCCGTTCTACGCCAACGAACCGGAGACCAACACCTTCCGCCTGTCGTTCGTGACGGTGCCGCCGGAGCGCATCCGCGCCGGCATCGCCACCCTGGGCAAGCTGATCGCCGCCAAGGTCTGAGGCGCCCCTCCCCCCACCCGCGCCGCCGCCGGCACCACCGGCGGCGGCGCGCCGTGGCGGCACCGGCGGCACACCGTTGTGCGCCGCCACTTTATCACCAAAAGTAACAAAAATTCCCTTCGGAAATGGCAAGCATGCCAAAAATGCATGCAAATCACCGCATTTACGGCAGTCCCGCATAAATTCTGAGGTTTCCCTCGAATAAGCCTGCATTTTTTTTCACAATTGCACATTGCAAAGCGGTATTATTTGGACGGATAGTCACCTTACCGTCAGGCCAGCCTTTGTACGCAAGCGCACACCATTCCGCCCTCAGCCCCGTCGCCGCCGCATCGCGGCGCGACGCCGCCATCCTGATCGTGGACGACGCGCCGGACAATCTCGGCGTGCTGCGCAAGATGATGGTGCAGCAGGGTTACCAGACCTTCGTCGCCACCTCCGGCGAACGGGCGCTGCAGATCGCGCGCCGCGTCCATCCGGACCTGATCCTGCTGGACGTGGTCATGCCCGGCATGGATGGATTCGAGACCTGCCGCCAGCTCAAGAGCCACGCCGCCACCCAGCGCATCCCCGTCATCTTCATGAGCGCGCGCACCGAGACGGAGGACGTGGTGGCCGGCTTCGACATCGGCGCCGTGGACTACATCGGCAAGCCGCTGCGCATGGCAGAAGTGTGCGCCCGCGTGCGCACCCAGCTGCAAATCCGCAGCAACAGCGAGAACCAGGAGGAGCAGGCCGAGCGCCTGCGCACCATCGTCAACAACATGGCCGAGGGCTTGCTGATCATCGAGGCGGACGGCCGCATCCAGTTCACCAACCCGGCCTGCGACAAATACCTGGGCTACCAGGAGAACGAACTGGCCGGGCGCTCCATCACCGACCTGCTCAACCCCATGGTGGCGCAGGAATACCTGGACTACTTCGAGCGCTACGCGGCCGCGCCGCAGACGGCCCACAACCACGGCACGCGCGAGGTGATCATCCGCCACCGCAACGGCAGTTCCGTGTGCATGGACCTCACGCTCACGCCCATGTATCTGCGCCAGCCGCTGTTCATCGGCCTGCTGCACGACATCACCCACCACAAGCAGTCGGAGGACGCGCTGCAGCGCGCGGCCATGGTCGATCCGCTGACCATGATCGCCAACCGCCGCCACTTCGACGCCTTCCTGGAAAAGGAATGGCAGCGCGCCCTGCGCAGCGGCATGCCGCTGTCGCTGGTGGTGCTGGACGTGGATCACTTCAAGCTGTACAACGACACGCTGGGCCACCCGGCCGGCGACGCCTGCCTGCAGCAGGTGGCGCAGGCCATCGCCTCGCACGCGCTGCGCCCCACCGACCTGGCGGCCCGCTACGGCGGCGAGGAGTTCGTGCTGCTGTTCGCGGAGACGGACGCCGATTCGGCCTACCTGCTGGCCGAATCGATCCGCGCCCACGTGGAGTCGCTGCAGCTGCCCCATCCGCGTTCGTCCACCTCGCCGTGGATCACGGTCAGCATCGGCGTCTCGACCATCCTGCCGCACCAGCTCGACAGCACGGAATCGCTGTTCGTGGCGGCCGACCGCGCCATGTACGTGGCCAAGGAGAGTGGCCGCAACCAGGTGCAGGCCACCCTGCCCGGCAACGCGGCCCTGGACGCCATCAAGGCGCTCACTGCGCGCTGAGCGCGCTGCCCCCTACAGCTGTTCCGGATAGCCGGTGATGGCCGCGATCTCGGCGTACATGGGCTGCAGGCGCTCGTACATCTTCAGGTAGACGCGCCGGTACAGCCGGTCGTACATCCGCTGGTTGGCAGCGTTGGGCTGGAACACGCGGCCCGTGCGCGTCATGGCGCGGATGGCGGCGTCGAAGTCCGGGTGCAGTCCCAGCCCGGCCGCGATGGCGATGGCCGCGCCCAGGCCCGACGTCTCGTACACGTGCGCGCGCGCGGCCGGCAGGCCGAAGATGTCGGCCGTCAGCTGCATCGCCGCGTCGCTCTGCGAGCCGCCGCCGGCCACGCGCAACTCCGTCACGGCCACGCCGCTGCGCTTCTCGATGCGCTCCTTGCCCTCGCGCAGCGCATAGGCCAGCCCTTCGAGGATGGCGCGGTACATATGGGCGCGCGTGTGCACGTCGCCAAAGCCGATCATGGCGCCCTTGGCCTCCGGCCCCGGCACGCGGATACCGGGACTCCAGTACGGTTGCAGCATCAGGCCCATGGAACCGGGCGGCACCTGCTCGACCAGCTGGTCGAACATGGCCTCCGGCGCCGTGCCCCGTTCGCTGGCCGTGGCCTGCTCCAGGTGGCCGAACTGCTCCTTGAACCAGTTCACCATCCAGTAGCCGCGGAAGATCTGCACCTCGGTGCTGTAGGCCCCCGGAATGGCGGCCGGATACGGCGGGATGAACGGCGTGACCTCCACGTATTTTCTGGTGGTGGTGTTGATGGTGGCCGTGGTGCCGTAACTGAGGCAGCCGATGTGCGGCGCCAGCCCGCCGGCGCCGATCACCTCGCACGCCTTGTCGGCGGCGGCGGCCACCAGCGGCGTGCCGGCCGGGATGCCGGTGGCCTCGGCGGCGGCGGCCGTGATGGCGCCGATCACCGTGCCCGGCTCCACCAGCTCCGGCAGCATGTCCGGTTTGATGGCCAGCGCCTGCCACTTCCAGTCACGCTTGCCGGCCCACTTGTGGCCCTTGTAATCGAATGGCAGATAGGCGACCTGCGAGCCGATGGAGTCGACCATGCGCCCGCACAAGCGGTAGTTGAGGAAGCCGGACAGCAGCAGGAACTTGTCGGTCTTGGCCCAGATGTCGGGCTGGTGGGCGGCGATCCAGTTGATCTCGGCTTCGCGCCGGAAGTATTCGATGGTGCTGCTCACGCCGGCCACCTTGAAGGCCGTGCGCCACAGCGCGTTCAGCGGCGGCACCTGCTCCGTGCGGCGCTGGTCCAGCCAGGTGATGGCCGGGCGCAGCGGGTTGCCGTCCTTATCGAGATTGATGACCGTGCCGCGCTGGGTGGTGACGGCCACGCCCTTGATGGCGGACTTGGGTATGTCCGTTTCCGCCCACAACCGCTGGCAGGCCACGCACACGGCCTTCCAGTAGCCGTCCGCGCTGTGCTCGGCCCAGCCGGGATTGTCCGAGAAGTACGGCTGCAGATGGACCTGGGTCTTGGCCGCCAGGTTGCCGTGCAAATCGAACAGTAGCGCGCGCACGCTCTGGGTGCCGTTGTCGATGGAGAGAAGATATTGTTCGGCCATGTCGTTCTTGTTCTAGATGGTGGCGGCGCGCTGCGCCGGCAGGCTGTAGTGGCTGGCCCATAATGCCAGATAGGCGCGCTGTTCGTCATCCCAGCGCTGGTCGCTCCAACCCAGCTCCTGCTGGCAGATGGCGCGCACGCGCGGCAGGATCTCCACCCCGCCGCCGCGCAGCTGGATGCCGATGCGGCTGCGGCGCAGCAGCAGGTCGTCCAGCTTCTGCACCGATTCGCAGCGCGCGGCCCAGCGCAGCTGGACCCACAGCGTTTGCGTGCCCGGTATGGTGGCCAGCTCGCCCTCGTGGGCCGCGTCAACCAGCGCCTGCGCCTGGGCGCCGTAGCGGCCCTGCAGGCGCTCCGCCTGCGTCACCGATAGCCGGCGGTCGTAGCGCAGCGGCGCGGCCGCATCGAAGATCGGACGCGGTTCCAGCTTGTCGCGCCAGTCCGGCAGCAGCGTGGCGGCCTTGCGCAACGCGTCGAGCGCGATCACGCGGAAGGTGGTCATCTTGCCGCCGGTGACGGTCAACAGGCCGTCCTCCAGCCACAGCGCATGGTCGCGCCCTTCCTTGGACGGATCGCTCTTGCCGCTGTCGATCACGGGGCGCACGCCCGCGTAGCTGGCCACAATGTCGCTCTCCTGCAAACCCAGTTGCGGGAACTGGTCGTGCAGCGCCGCCATCAGGTAATCGACCTCGGCCCGGGTGATGGCGGCCTCGCGCGCCATGTCGCCCTTGTGGTCGACGTCCGTCGTGCCCACCAGGGTCACACCCTCCCACGGGAAGGCGAACACGGGACGGCCATCGGCCGGATGCATCAGGCTCACAGCCTGCGCCAGCGGCAATCGCCAGGCCGGCAGCACCAGGTGGCTGCCGCGCAGTGGCCGCAGCCGGGGCGCCGCCCCGCCCTGCGCCCGCAGGCCGTCGGCCCAGGCGCCGGTGGCGCTGATGACGAGCCGCGCCCGCACTTCATGCGGCTGCCCCGTCACGCCGTCGCGCACGCGCGCGCCGCACACCTTGCCGCCATGGCCCCCGGAACGCAGCAGCGATTCCACCGCCATGTAGTTGAGCGCCACGCCGCCGTGCCGCTGCGCCTCGCCCAGCACGCGCAGCACCAGCCGCGCGTCGTCGGTCTTGGCGTCGGTGTAGCACATACCGCCCTGCAGGCCGGCGTCGGCGATGTTGGGCGCCAGCGCCAGGAAATCATCATGGGGGAAATAGTGGCGCGCACGCTGGCCCGCCATCAGATCGTAGATGGCCAGGCCGAGCAGGAACATGCGGCGGCCCGGCTTGCGGCCCTGGTAATCGCCGAACGCGAAGCTTTGCGGCTCCACCAGCCCGGCCGCGTCGCGCAGCAGCTGCTGGCGTTCGTGCACGGACTCGCGCGTGAGGCCGAACTTGCCCTCCTTCAGATAGCGCAAGCCGCCGTGCACCAGCTTGGACGAGCGGCTGGACGTGCCCCATGCGAAATCGCGCTGTTCGACCAGCAGCGTCTTCAGGCCGCGCCGCGCCGCCTCCAGCAGGATGCCGGCGCCCGTGATGCCGCCGCCGATCACGACCAGGTCCCAGTCGCGCGTCAGCAGCTCGGCCGCGCCGGCCCGCCCACCGCTGTTCCAGTGCGCGCTCATGACGGCACGGCCTCGGACGGCAGCAGTTTGCCGGGGTTCATGATCTGCTGCGGGTCGAAGTGCCGGAACAGCGCGCCCATGGCGCTCAGGCCCAGCGCTCCTTTTTCCGCCGCGATGTAGGGCGCGTGGTCGCTGCCCACGCCATGCTGGTGGCTGATGGTGCCGCCATTGGCCACGATGGCCTGGCTCACGGCCTGCTTGAGCGTGCGCCAGCGTGCCAGATCCTGCTCGAAATTGCCGGCCAGGCGGTAGACGAAGGTGGTGTACACGCTGGCGCCCTGCGTGTACAGGTGCGACAGGTGGGTGTAGGTGTGCACTTTCTCGCCGTGCTGGCCCAGCGCCGCCGTGGCGGCCGCCTCCACGGCCCCCATCATGCCGGCCACGCGCGGCCAGTCGACGGCCGTTTCCACCGTGTCGATGGCGTAGCCGTGCTGCCAGGCCGCGTTGCGCAGGTAGACGTTGCGGAAGCGGTTCTGCTTCCACTTGTCGCCCATGTGGCGGCCGATGTGCACGCCGCCGCGCGCGCGCGTGAGCGCCAGCGCGTCCTTCAGGGCGGCCCTGGCGGCGGCTTTGCGGCCGCTCACGCCTATCATCAGCATGCACTTGCCTTCGCCGCAGCCGCGCAGGCGCAGCCACGTTTCCAGCGCGCCGATCAACGTCTTGTGGCCGGCCAGCGCCAGCATGGTGACCGTCTCCAGCGGATTGGACAGGCGCAGCATGGACAGCGACAGGCCGGCCTGCACCACGGCGCGCACGGCCTGCTCGGCCCGATCCCAATCGGGGAAGAACACGGCGTGGAACGATTCATACTCGGGCAGCGGCGTCACGCGCACGGTCGCTTCCGTCAGGATGCCGAGCCGGCCTTCGGAACCGAGCACCAGTTCGCGCAGGTCGGTGCCGGCGGCCGAGGCGGGGAAGGTGGGGATGTCGAGCGTGCCGGCCGGCGTCTCCACCTTGCCGCCCCTGAACATCTGCTCGATGCGGCCGTAACGCAGCGATTGCTGGCCCGACGAGCGCGTGACCACCCAGCCGCCCAGCGTCGAATATTCGAACGACTGGGGGAAGTGGCCGAGCGTGTAGCCGTGGGCGCGCAGTTGCGCCTCCAGGTCCGGACCGAACACGCCGGCGCCGAACGTGGCCAGCTGCGACTGGGTGTCGAGGCTGAGCAGGTTGCGCAGGCGCGTCAGGTTCACGGCCAGCACGGGGCGCGGGCCGCCCGGCGCCGTCAGGTGGCCGGCCACGCTGGTGCCGCCGCCCTGTGGAATCAACGCCACATGGTGTTCGGCCGCGTAGTCCAGCAGTTCGCGCACCTGCTCCGGGCTTTCCGGGTAGGCCACGCCGTCGGGCGCCGTGTCGATGGCGCCGTAGCGCAGGCGCAGCCAGTCGGGCAGGCTCTGGCCCAGCGCGTTGCGCAGGCGGACGGCGGGCGTCGTGTCGATCAGGCGATGGGGCGCCAGCCGCGACGGGCGCAATTGCGCGCAAGCCGACTCGAAGGCGGCGTCTGGGAACGGCGTGCCGCCCCCGATGCGCTGCGCCAGGAAGCCCAGCGCGTCCTCGCCCAGCGCGAATTCTATGGTGTCGTCACCCCAACCGTTCCAGCGTCTCATCGTTTTCTCGTCCACGTTGCGGCGCGCTTGCAGCAATTGTTATACTGGCGCGCACCTGGCTAATCATGGCAGCAGAATAAGACAGAACCCACACGAGGTATTGCGTATTCATGACATCCGCATTGTTCTATCATGCCAAGCGCCACGCCTGACGCGCGCGCGCCGCGCGGCGGGCGCGTGGCCGGCTCCTATCTGCAGCCGCTGCTGGAGGCGGCCGCCGCGCGCGGCGTGCGGACGGGTGAACTGGAACGGGCCGCAGGCCTGCCCTCCGGCGCCCTGACCCCGCTGCCCGAATCGCTGGCCGCCGACGACTACGTGCGCCTGCTCGACGCGGGCGCCGACCTGGCCGGCGATCCCCATTTCGGCCTGCACGTGGGCGAACGCTTCAAGCTGGGCACCTACAACGTGTACGGCCTGGTCCTGCTCAGTTGCCGCGACTTCGGACAGGCCTTCGAGCAGACCATGCGCTACGAGCAGCTGGCGCACGACCTCGGGCGCTCGGCCCTGCGCGTGAGCGATGGCATGGCCCACTACACCTGGCATTGCCACTACGGGCCGGACCGGCGCCACCTGACCGACAGCGTGTTCGCCGGCATCCGCGTGTTCGGCAACTGGCTGGCCGGGACGACGCTGCCACCGGCCGAACTGGCGCTCGGCCACGCCGGCGGCGATCCGGCCGGCCATGACGAATATCTGCGCGTGTTCGGCGCCCTGCCCCGCTTCAACGCCCCGGCCAACACGGCCAGCTTCGACGCGCAGCTGCTGTCCTGGCCCGTGCCGAACGCGGACACGGGCCTCTATCCGGTGCTGCGGCAGCACGCCGAACAGCTGCTGCAATCGCGGGCACGGGCCGGGGCCGGCATCAACCAGCTGGTGCACGACGCCATCGTGCGCAACCTGGCCCAGGGCCAGGTGCGGCTGGCCTCCATCGCCGACGAGCTCAAACTGTCGCCGCGCACGCTGCAGCGCAAGCTGAGCGACGCGGGCGCCACCTTCCAGCAGGTGCTGGACCAGGCCCGCTTCGCGCTGGCGCGCGACTACCTGGGCCAGCCGGAACTGAGCCTGGTCGATATCGCCTTCCTGCTCGGCTACCAGGAGCAAAGCGCGTTCAATCACGCGTTCAAGGAATGGTCGGGCATGAACCCGGGCGCGTTCCGCGAGCGTGGCTGAGCCGGGGCGCCCGGCGCCGGCTCAGGTGGTGCTGCCGCGCACCCGGATGAAGGGGCCGATGCAGCTGTGGGTGTCGCGCTCGAAGCACATCAGGAACATGTCGCCGCTGGGGTGGAACAGGATGTAGCTGGTGGCCACATGCCCCACCTCCGTCACCTCGCCCGTGCAATCGGGCTTGCCGTTGTCCTTGATGATGGTGTCCACGTGCTTGTAGAAGCCCAGCGTGTCGGGCTGGTCGGCCACGTCGAAGGCCGATTCGGCCACCTCCTCGTTGCTCGTGACCAGGCTGCTGCCATCGTCGTGGATATGATAGGTTTCACTGCACGAGCCATCGGCCAGCGTGATCTGCCAGGTGCCGATCAGCGGATGGTCGTGGCGCAGCGGCGCGGCCTGCCCGCCAGCGGCCGCCAGCGCGCACAGGGCCACGGCCACGCAAGCGGGAATGATTTTTTTAAGCATGGGAGCCTCCGCTGGCGACATCGTCTTGGATACACGCTAGCCTAGCACTTTTTCGCGCTCAGGTCCGGCGCGCCAGCAAGCTGACGGGCAAGGCGCTGGGCGAATTGGTGAAGGTGAAGGTCTCCTCGGCCGGGGCGGCGCCGGGCACGGGCGCGATCGTGAAATGGCGCGCCAGCATAGCCATCACCATCTTGATCTCTGCCATGGCCAGATAACGGCCCGGGCAGAAACGGGGGCCGCCGCCGAACGGGAACAGCTTGCGGCCAGGGTCGTCGCCGCGCTCGGCCGCGGCGTCCAGCCAGCGCTGGGGCAGGAATTCGTCGGGCCGCGCCAGTTCGCAGTCGCGTTGCGCGGCCAGCCGCGTCATCGTGAAGATCACCGTGCCGGCCGGCACCGCCAGGTCGCCCAGCATCACGTCGCGCGTGGGTTCCACGGCCAGGAACGGCGCCACCGGTTTGAGCCGCATGGCTTCGCGGGTGGCCGCGTCCACGTAATGGAGCTGCTCCAGCAGACGGTAGTCGCGCAGCACGGGATCGGCGCCCAGCACCCGGTCCGCCTCGGCGGCCAGCGCGGCGGCCGCCGCCGGGTCGCGCGCCAGGAAGTCGATCAGCCAGGCCGTCGTGTTGGAGGTGGTGTCCTCGCCGGCGAACACCATGGTGATGGCGTTGCCCACCACGCCCGCGTCGGTGAAGCCGGAACCCGGTTCATCGCAGGCGATCACCAGCGCTTCAAGCATGTTCGAGGGCTTCTGGCGCAGCGCCGGCTGCTCCGCCAGGCGCCTGCGGGTCTGTGCGATGAAGCCCAGCACGGCCTGCTGGATGCGGGCGGCGGCCGCGTCGGCCTCGCGGTCGGAGGCGCGCTTGAGCAGCGACACGCGCCAGTACGGCAGCGCCGTCGTCAGCCGCCGCGCCACGCGGTTGAACAGGAATTCGATATCGCGCTGCAGCGGATTGTCCTCCAGCTCCAGCGTGTTGATGTCCTGGCCCATGGCCAAGCCTATCGTCACGTCCAGCGTGTAGGCCTTCAGGTCGCGCAGCACGTCCACCGGGCGCCCGGCCGCGATGGCCGCGCTCCAGCGCCGTTGCAAGCGCTCCGTCATCATGCCCAGGGTGGGAAAGAAGCCGTGGATCACCTCCGGCGTGAGGGCGCGCATCACCAGCTTGCGCTGGCGGCGCCACTCGTCGCCCTCGGCCGTGAACAGGCCGCGCGTGCCCACCTCCTCCAGCATCTGCGCCGTGCGCGCGGAACGGCGCATGACGTCGGGCCGGTCGCGCAGCAGCCCGGCGATCACGTCGCGGTCGGAGGTGACGAGGAATTGCTTGCGCATGATGTTGAAGCGGTACAGGGGGCCGTACTGGCGACCCCAATCCTCCAGCACCTGGTGGAACGGCCGGCGGTTGATGGCCGCCAGGTTCCCCGTGAACGGGCGCCCCTTCGGCCCCGGCAAGTCGGCGATGCGCCGTCCCGGCGCCGGTGGCGGCGCCAGCGCGGCGGCGCCGTGTGCGATTTCCATGCTGCCCTTGTCCATCATGTCTCCCCCAGACGGCTAGCTGCGCCAATCCCGGCATGGTGGCCGCCGGCGCGCTACCCTGTTCCCGTGCGGCAGACGACGGCGTTGGCCGGGTCGCCGCTCCACTCGCACCAGCCGCCGTCGTACACGCTGATATGCGGCCAGTCCATCAGCCAGGCGTAAAAGAAGGCCAGCGACGCGCGCCAGCCGGTGCCGCAGTAAAAAGCCATGCGGCGCTGGCGGACGATGCCCGCCTCGCGCCACTGCCGGCAAATCTCGCTGGCCGGTTTCATGCTGCCGTCGGGCCGATGGAAGTCGCTCATGCTGTTCACATCGTCGTCGTTGCCGGCCCGGCCCCACAGGGCGCCCGGAATGTCGCCCCGCGCGGC
This sequence comes from Rugamonas sp. GW822-FHT03B10, assembly GCF_058801745.1. Lineage (NCBI taxonomy): Bacteria > Pseudomonadati > Pseudomonadota > Betaproteobacteria > Burkholderiales > Oxalobacteraceae > Rugamonas > Rugamonas sp. GW822-FHT03B10. Next base: position 107,217 of record NZ_JBXANP010000015.1, read on the forward strand.
GATGTAACTATACCCCGAAATCTTGCCAATAAATTCATTCCAGGTGCGGATGCTGACCAGCGCCCCGTCCGGCGCTTGCAGCAAGGCGCGCGCCTGTGCTATGCCGATCAGGTATTCGGGTCGGGCCGGGAACGGCACGCCGAAGCTGGCCACGCCGGGGTAGCGCCGCGCCGCGCCGGCCACGGACGGATGGCCGCCCGCCTGCCACAAGGCGTAGCCGCCATCGAGCAGGCGCACGTCGCGCACGCCGGCGTACAGCATCAGGTGGGCGGCGCGGGCGGCGGCCAGGTTGTTACGGCCGTACAGCACCACCGTGCTGTCGTGCCCGATGCCGCAGGCCAGCAGCAGGCGCAGCAAGGCCTGGTCGCACACCTTGTTCCACAGCGGCGCCTGTTCCAGCTGGTTGGTGTCGATGTAGCCGGCGCCGGGGATGTGGGCCTGGGCAAAGGCGGCGGCGCCGTCGCACCCCACTTCGAACAGGCGCCAGTCGGGCGGCGGCGCTTCGGCCACGGGCCGGCCGGCCAGCACGGCGGCCAGCCAGGCGGGCGTGACGAGCTGGCGCCAGCGGACCAGGTCCGGGCGGAAGGCCGGTGCTGCCGGATTGTCGTGCGGATCGGACGTCATGCGTATGGGGGCGGCGGCGCGGACTGGCGCGGCCGGTGCTTGCGGAATGGGCGCTATTGTACGGCATGGCGCCGTACGACCGGCCGCCGCGCGGGCGGCCGGGTCAGCGCCCGGATCAGGCCAGCGCTTCCTTGGCCGCTTCCTCCGGGGTCAGGCCATCGTAGAACTGGTCGGTGAACCACTCGACCTGTTCCTCGATGTGCTCCTGCGCCTGCTGCTGCGTGGCGCCGCCGGCCACCAGAAAACCTTCCACCTCGATGCACCACTGGATCAGCGCCATCGTTTCCTCGTCCAGCTCTTCTTTTTTCTTCGCCATGGTCTTGCCTCTTGCCTGTCGCAGTGAATTTCAGCCCACAGTGTAGCAGTTTCGCCGCGGCGCCCCGCCGAATAGAGCTTTTCCTCCAAACGGGCGGGCCGGTGCGCTATTGGGCCGGATACAACACCACCTGCAGGTAATTGTCCATATCGAAGTAGCGGCGCGCCGTCTGTTTCAGGTCCGCCGCGTGGATGGCGGCGGCCCGCTGTTCATACGTCAGCAGCGCAGCCGGATCGGTGCCGTTGATCCGCGCCAGCTGCAACTGCCCCAGCCAGTAGCCGTTCTCGCGCAAGCCCTTGTGGTAGTTGCTGGACCAGGCGGCGCGCACCTTGTCCAGATCCTCAGGCGTGACGCCCCGCTCCTTGACCTTGGCGATCTCCGCGAAGGTGGCGGCGATCACCTTGTCCACGTTCTCCGGGGCGCATGGCAGGTTGATGCTGATGGCGTAGCCGCCGTACGGCACCTTGGTCAATGCGCCGGACATGCCGCCGCCGTAGATCAGGCCCTGCTGCTCGCGCAGCACTTCCAGCAGCTTGATGTTGAGCGCCTCCAGCAGCGCCTGCAGCCGCATTTGCTCATCGTCGGAATAATCGGCCGTGCCGGTGAACGTGATCGAGATGGTGCTCTTGGGCTCCGCGCCCATGCGCACTTCCTTCTTGACGACGCCCCTGATCGGGCGCACGCCCCAGTCCTTGTACTGCACCGGCACCTCGGGCGTGGGCAGGCCGCCCAGATAAGTGGCCAGCAGCGGCTTGATGCGCTCCACGTCGAAACTGCCGACGATGAAGAACGTGAAGTCCCTGGCGCTGGACAGGCGGCTGCGGTAAATGTCGAACACCCGGTCCAGGTCGATGCGGTCGAAGTCCTCCGGGCGCGGCGCGCGCGCCACCCGCGCGTTGTTGGCGTACAGCGTGCCGATGATGGTGTCGCCGAACACGGCTTCCGGACGCGACAGGCTGTTGCGCGCCAGTTCCTTCTGCTTGCCCACGAAGGAATCGAAAATGGCGCGGTCGCGGCGCGGTTCCGTCATCTGCAGGTAGGTCAGCTGCAGCATGGTTTCCACATCCGCCTTGCCGGACTGCCCGCTCAGCATCTCGCTCAGGTTGCTCACCGTGGCGCTGGTGGCGGCGGCCTTCCCGGCCAGCACCTTGCTCAGATCCGTCGGCGAATAGTCGTGCAGCCCCATCTGCCCCACGATGGCGCTGGCGTAGCGCGCGTTGACGATGTCCGCGTCGCCAAACAGCGACTGGCCGCCGAAGCGCAGCGCCGACATCAGCACCTGGTCGTTATTGAAGTCGGTCGGCTTGAGCACCGCCTGCACGCCATTGCTGAACGTGAGACGGGTCAGGCCCAGCGCCGGGTCCACACTCTGGCTGACGATGGTGCCGGCCTTGGGCGGCTGCGCCATCAAGGCGCTGGCCAGCACCTTCTCGGTCTGGGCCTGCACCGGCTTGCGCTCGGCCGCCTCCACGGCCGCCAGCAACTCGGCTTGCGAGGGGATCGGCGCCTCGGCCCGGTCGCTGCCGGCGTAGATCACCAGCTTGTTGCCGCCCGATGGAATCGCGGCCCGCGCGGCCGCGTTCACTTCGGCCAGCGTGATGCCGGGCACCAGCTGGCGCACGTAGTCATATTCGTTGGCGATGCCCGGTATCGGCTCCTGCTCCAGGAAGTGGCGGATGTACTCGGCCGCATAACCGGCCGAATTGGATTTGTCGCGCTCGTTGTAGCCGCGCTCGAAACTGCGCAGCATGTTCTTCCGGGCCCGTTCCAGCTCGGCCTCCGTGAAACCGAACTGGCGCGCACGCTCATCCTCCTGCACCAGCGCGGCGATGGCGGGCGCCGCGCCGCCTTTGCCCAGCACGGCCCCGGCGCGGAACGAACGATAACCATGCGCCACCCTGGCCATGCTGCTGCCGCCCTGGATGAATGGCGGATTGGCCTGCTGCGTCAGTTCGGCCATGCGCTGACCCAGCATGGCGCCGTACAAGCCCTCGATCAGGCCGGCGCGATAATCACCCACGGTACGGCGCACCGGTTCAGGCTCGATGCCATAGCGGACGTAGACACCATTGGTATTGGCTTCCTTGTCCGTCACCACCACGCCCTCGGACGCCTGGCGCTGCGGGATCACGGCATAGTCGCGGGGCCGCTCGTGGGCCGGGTTGACCAGCGCGCCGAAGTGACGCTCCACCATGCGCTGCGCCGCCGCCGGGTCCACGTCGCCCACCACCACCACGGCCATCAGGTCCGGCCGGTACCAGTCGTGATAGAAGCGGCGGATCGCCTCGGGACGGAAGGTCTTGATGATGTCCTCCTTCCCGATCGGCATGCGCTGCGCATAACGCGAACCATTCATCAGCTTGGGCATCAGCACCTTGTTCATGCGGTCCTCCAGCCCTTTGCCCAGCCGCAGTTCCTCCAGCACGATACCGCGCTCGCTGTCGATGTCGGCCTCGTTGAACGACAGCCCGTGCGCCCAGTCCTCCAGCACCTGGAAGCCCTGTTCCACCACCGCCGGCCGCTCGGTGGGAATGGGCAGGATGTACACCGTCTCGTCGAAACTGGTGTAAGCGTTCAGGTCGGCGCCGAACTTCACGCCGATGCCCTGCAGGTAGGACACCAGCTCGTTGCGCTTGAAATGGGTGGAGCCGTTGAACGCCATGTGCTCGGTGAAGTGGGCCAGGCCTTGCTGGTCCTCGTCCTCCAGGATGGAGCCGGCCTTCACGACCAATCGCAATTCCGCCTTCTGCTCCGGCCGCGCGTTCTTCTGGATGTAATAGGTCAGGCCGTTGGCCAGTTTGCCCACCTTGACTTGCGGCCCGATGGGCAGCGCATCGGACAGCGCCAGCGGCGCACCGGCATGGGCCAGCGCGGCACAGGCCAACAGCGCGGCGGCGATGGCCGCGCGCACAGGATAGGAAATCGTCATGAATGCCATTCAGTTAACTCAACAAAGCACCTACAGTACACTGAATCGCACCGGCCCGGTTGGACTACGTGGTCCTGGCCAGCAAGTCCGGCCGCGCGCCATGGCCCAGTCAAAAATGCTAGACTGACAAGATGAATCCTTCCACATCCACCCTCGCCGCCGCGCGGCGCCTGGAAGCGGCCGCGCGTGCCTGGCTGGCCAGCTGGTGGCGCTTGCTGCATTTCGCCGTGCGCATGTGGGCCATGGCGCTGTCGCCGTCCAGCTACGGCCGCGCCAACCGTCCGCTGCTGGCGCGCCAGCTGGTGCGGGCGGCCGCGCCCAACCTGCTGTGGTTCACGGTGCTGTCGGCGCTGGTGAGCCTGGTGTTGATCCGCATCGTGGTGGTCACCTCGCAGAGCTACGGCCTCACGCGCTACGCGCTGGCGCTGGTGGTGCGTGTGCTGGTGCTGGAGCTGATCCCGTTGACGGCGGCCGGCTTCGTCGCCCTGCGCGCCACGCTGCCGGCCGGCCTGGAATTCTCCCAGCACCGGCTGCGCAACCAGGCCGCCGCGCCCGACAAGGCCCAGTTGCGCACGGAATTCTTCCCCCGCGTGGCGGCCGGCGTGTTCGCCGTCTGGCTGCTGGCGGCCATGAGCTGCGTGCTGACGCTGGCCCTGGCCTACCTGTCCATCTATGGCTTCACGCCGTGGGCCCTGCCCGGCTACACCCGCGTGGTGGGACAAATCTTCACGCCGGCCGTGTCGCTGATCCTGGTGCTCAAGATCGTGTTCTTCAGCTTCGCGGTGGGGCTGATCCCGATGGCCTCCTCGTTCTACGACGAGAGCTACCGGGGCAAGCTCACGCACGGCCTGTCCGACATGGTGCGCCTGTTCGCGGTGCTGCTGCTGGTCGAAATCGCCTCGCTGATGGGCAACTACTACTGAGAGATCGCGTCATGACCGACACCCCCACTCCACCGCCCGAAGCCGCGCCCGTGCGCTACGCCGAGCTCAAGGCGGGCCTGCTGCTGGCGCTGATGGTGGCGCTGGTGGCCGCCACCGCCCTGTACCTGATGTACGCGCGCGGCGCGTTCGAAGCCACCCAGCGCCTGCTGCTGCAAGCCGACGATTCGGAGGGCGTGGTGGTGGGCATGGACCTGACCTTCGCCGGCTTCCCCATCGGCCGGGTGCGCCGCATCGAACTGGCGCCGGACGGCAAGGCCCGCGTCGTGATCGACGTGCCGCAAAAGGACGCGCACTGGCTGCGTAGCTCCAGCATCTTCACGCTGGAGCGGGCCGTGGTGGGCGGCGCCAAACTGCGCGCCTACAGCGGCGTGCCCACCGATCCGCCGCTGGCGGACGGCGCCCAGCGTCCGCTGCTGGTGGGCGACGCCACGGCTGAAATCCCGCGCATCCTGTCGGCCGTGAAGGACGTGCTGCAGAACCTGAACCAGCTGACGGGCGAAGGCTCGGCGCTTGAAGCGAGCCTGCGCAACGTCAAGGGCATGACCGACAAGCTCAATGGCCCGGGCGGCGCCATGAGCCTGGTGGCGGGCGACGACAAGAAGGCGCAGCTGCTGCTGCAGCGCGCCAGCGAACTGCTGGTGACGGTGGACGCGGCCACGCGCAAGGCCGACAGCCTGATGGCCCACGCCGACAGCCGCCTGTTCGACAAGAACGGCATGGTGAACGAGGCCCAGGACACGGTGCGCCAGCTCAACGCCCTGCTGGCCGACGCGCGCACCAGCCTGAAAAAGGCGGACGCCGTGCTGGCCGACGCGCAAGTCATCAGCGGCAACGCCCGCGTCGCCTCGGCCGATCTGGGCACGCTGCGCGCCGAGGTGGAAACCAGTCTGCGGCGGGTGGAACAGCTGGTCAACGAGATCAACCGCAAATGGCCGTTCAAACAGGATACGGAGATCAAGCTTCCATGAAAGCGCACATCGCAGCAGGGGCATGCGCGCTGGCGCTGCTGGCCGCATGCGGCAACAACCCGCCGCAGCCCGAATGGCAAATGAACGCCCACAACGCCATCGAACGGGGCGTGACGGCCTACATGGAGGGCGACGCGCTGGTGGAAACGGCCGAATTCAAGCGCGCCCGCGCGCAACTGGCCAGCACCGGCAACCCGGCATTGGTGATCAGGGCGGAACTGGTGCGCTGCGCCGCCCGCGTGGCGGCGCTGGTGTTCGACGATTGCACGGGCTTCAACCAGCTGCGCCAGGATGCCGGCCCGGCCGACCTGGCCTACTCGGCCTACCTGGCCGGCACGCTGCGCGCGCAGGATGCGGCGCTGCTGCCCGAACAGCATCGCGCCGTCGCCACCGCGCAGACCGATGTGGCGGCGGCGGCGGCCGCGCAGGCCATCGCCGATCCGCTGGCCCGGCTGGTCGCGTCGGGCGTACTGCTGCGCACGGGGCGCGCCACGCCGGCCGTGCTGGCGGGCGCCGTCGATACCGCGTCGGCCCAGGGTTGGCGCCGTCCGCTGCTGGCATGGCTGGGCGTGCAGGCCATGCGCGCGCAACAGGCGGGCGACACGCGCGAGCAGCAGCGTCTGCAACGGCGTATCGATCTGGTGCTGGAAAAACGCTGACACCAAGACCGTCGTACCCGCGAAGGCGGGTACCCATAGAACGCATGCGCTGATTAAAGCGTGCGGTCTATAGATTCCCGCCTGCGCGGGAAGTCATCGCTCCGGGGGAGCAATGACGACTAGTTACCGCTGAATTTGCCCGTACTCGGCCGCCGCGCGGGCCGCAGCCTCGCGCAACTTGTCCTTCTTGCTCTTGCGCTTGCCCTTGACGCCACCATTGACGGTATCCGTCACCGACGCCGTCGCGACCGGGGCCGCCGTCTCCTTCGGCTCGAAACCAGCGATCTGCTCGCGCGGCAGCGAAATATCGTTGCGCTTTTCGATCAGGCGGAAATGGGCTTCCGTGTCCGCGCTCACGAAGCTGACGGCCACCCCGCTCTCGCCCGCGCGCCCGGTGCGGCCGATGCGGTGCGTGTAATCGACGGCCGAACGAGGCAGATCGTAATTGACCACGGCCGGCAAGCGCGCAATGTCGATGCCGCGCGCCGCCACATCGGTGGCCACCAGCACCTGCAAACGGCTGGCCTTGAAGTCGGCCAGCACCTCGGTGCGCGCGCCCTGGCTGAATTCACCGTGGAAGGCGCCCGCGCGGATGCCGTTGCGCTGCAGCTTGTCGGCCACGTGTTCGGCCGCATACTTGGTCGCCACGAACACCAGCACGCGCGGCCATTTCTGCTCCAGGATCAGGTGCTTGAGCAACTGCGTGCGGCGCGGCGCATCGACCACAATGGCGCGCTGCGCGATATCGGGCTTGCTGACCGGTTCGGACAGCACTTCGATGCGGGTCGGCTGGTGCAGCATGCGGTCGGCCAGCGCCTGCACGTCCGGCGGGAAGGTGGCCGAGAAAAACAGGTTCTGGCGCTGCGCCGGCAACAGCTCCAGGATGCGCGCCAGCTCCTCGCTGAAGCCAAGGTCCAGCAGGCGGTCGGCCTCGTCCAGCACCAGCATGGCCGCGCGCGAAATCTTCAGCGCGTTGTGGTCGAGCAGGTCCAGCAGCCGGCCCGGCGTGGCCACCACGATGTCGGCACCGCCGCGCAGCGCCATCATCTGCGGGTTGATCGACACGCCGCCGAACACGATGGACACCTTGACCGGTATGGTCAGCTGCTGCGCCAGCCGGCGGATCGACTCGCCCACCTGGGCCGCCAGCTCGCGCGTGGGCACCAGCACCAGGCCATGCAACTGGCGCGGGCCGCTGCGGTTGTCGAGCAGCGATTGCAGCAGCGGCAGCGCGAAGGCGGCCGTCTTGCCCGATCCCGTCTGCGCCGCCCCCAGCACATCCTCGCCGCGCAAAATGGCGGGGATGGCGGCGCGCTGGATCGCGGTGGGCTCCTGGTAGCCGATGGCGGCCACGGCGTTGATAAGCGAGGGAGCGAGGCCCAGCGAGGAAAATGACATGACAGCCTTCTTGCGTTGATACTGCGGTAAATAATCCGCCAGTATAAAGCAGCGCCGCCCTGACCGAGGCCATCCTCGATTGCCCCGTACCGGCTTTCATGGGAACATAGGGCGCCTGCGGTTGCAAGACGCATCATTTTAACGAAAAGAGAACGCGATTATGATCAACTGGGATGCCCACGCCTGCCTGCCACAACACCCGCAAGCCGACTTCACGCCGGTGGACCAGCTGCACGCGGCCGGCGTGAACTACGTGTCGCTCAACGTGGGCGCGGACATGAACCCGGTGTCGCAGGTCATGTCCGTGATCGCCGGCTACCGCGCCACCATCGCCGCGCAACCCGAGCGCTACGCGCTGGTAACGAGCGTGGATGACATCATCCAGGCCGCCGCCGATGGCCGCATCGCCCTCAGCTTCGATCTGGAAGGCGCCATGCCGCTGCTGGAGCAGCCGGAGATGGTGGCGCTGTACGCCCAGCTGGGCGTGCGCCAGATCCATTTCGCCTACAACCGCAACAACAGCGTGGCCGACGGCTGCCACGACGTGGCGCGCGGCCTGACGGGGCTGGGACACCGCATGGTGGCCGCCGTCAACGACGCCGGCATCCTGATGGACTGCTCGCACACGGGCCGCCGCTGCAGCCTGGAGATCATGGCCGCGTCGTCCAAGCCCGTCATCTTCAGCCACGCCAATCCGCTGGCGCTGGTGCAGCACGGCCGCAACGTGAGCGACGAACAGATACAGGCCTGCGCCGCCACGGGCGGCGTGGTGTGCGTGTCCGGCCTGTCGTGGTTCCTCGGCAGCGAACGGCCGGGCGCGGACGACGTGGCGCGCCACGTGGCCTACATCGCCGAACTGGTGGGCGTGGCCCATGCCGGCATCGGCCTCGACATCTGCTTCCAGCAACCGGGTCTGGACGACACGCCGCCCGGCGCGTTCGATCCCGGTCACTGGTGGCCGGCGTCGGCCGGCTACGACGCCAGCCGCCGGCCCACCTTCACCCCGCCATCAGTATGGCGCGAACTGGCGCCAGCGCTGCGCCGCATCGGCATGAACAATGCCGAGATCGAACTGGTCCTGGGCCGCAACATGATGCGCGTGGCGCAGCAGGTGTGGAACGCGCCGCAGCAGCTGCTTGAGGCGGCGTGAGCGCGGCGCCGGCACAGGCGCCACGCATGACGATCCCGGGCGTCGCCGCGCCGCCACCGATCACTTTGACCTGAGAGGAATACCGATGTCCACCTACACCATGCTGACCCTGCCCGGCCTGTACAACTCGGGTGAAAAGCATTGGCAAACCCACTGGGAACGCGCGTTCGGCGACTTCCACCGCGTTGAGCAGAAGGACTGGGATACGCCCGTCTGCCACGACTGGGTCGAGACGCTGGAGCGCGCCGTCGCCGCCGCGCCGGGCGAAGTGGTGCTGGTCGCGCACAGCCTGGCCTGCACGCTGGTCGCCAAATGGGCCGAGAAATACCCGCGCCGTATCAAGGGCGCCTTCCTCGTCGCGCCCAGCGACACGGAAGCCGACAGCTATCCACCGGGGACCACCGGCTTCACCCCGATGCCGCTGCTACCGCTGCCGTTCCCGTCGCATGTGGTGGTGAGCCACGGCGACCATTACGTGACGGTGGCACGCGCCACCGCGTTCGCCGACGCCTGGGGCAGCGAGTTGACCGTGCTCGATGGTCTGGGCCACATCGGCTCCGACAGCGACCTCAAAATGTGGCAGCAAGGCCTGGCCCTGCTCAACACCTTCGCCGCCACGCATTACGGCTGACAGGAACCAACGCCCGCCGTCCTACCCCGCCTGTTCATGCGCGAGCGCTGGTCCGGCGACGATCAGGCGCACGCCAACGGCGTCCAGCGCGGCGGCGATGGCGGCCGGTGGCGGCTGGTCCGTCACCAGCACGTCAATGGCGTCGAACTGGCACAGACGGTGCATGAACGCCTTGCTGAATTTGGAACCGTCCGCCACTACGATCACCTGGCTGGCCTGACGCATCATCGCCTGCTTGAGCGAGGCTTCGTCGTCCGATGGACAGGTCAGGCCCAGCGGGTCGATGGCGCAGGCGCCGAGAATCAGCTTATCGAACTGGAACTGCGCGAGACCGAGCCGCGTCTGCGCCCCTTCCAGGCTACGCTGCCAGGCGTTGAAACGCCCGCCCAGCACATGCAGTTCCATCCCTTCCCTCTGGCCGAGCGCCTCGGCCACATCGATCGAATTGGTCACCACGTTCAATGGCGCGGCCGTGGTGGCGCGGGCCACGGCCAGCACCGTGGTGGACGTATCGAACAGCACACGGTCGCCGTCGCGCAGCAACGCAGCGGCCGCGCGGCCTATCGCTTGCTTGGCGCCGGTGGCGCCCGTGCGCTGGGCGTAGCGCTCGACCTGCCGGCTTTGCGGCGGCAGCACCGCGCCCCCGCGCACGCGCAGCGCGCGGCCGGCCGCATCGAGCCGTACCACGTCGCGCCGGGCCGTGTCGCGCGTCACGCCGAACAGCTTGCAGATGTCCTCGATGCCGACGCGATAGTGGTGGCCGAGGTAGGCGCAGATCGCGTCGAGCCGCTCGGCCTGCGGTAGCGTGCCGTGCTTGTTCATGGGCGCGCTTCCAGGTAGGCGCGCAGCACGGACGTCACCAGCTCGTGGTCTTCCTGCTGCGGCAAGCCGGACACGGTCACCGTGCCGATCACGCCGGTGCCGCGCAACGACAAGGGAAACGCGCCGCCATGCGCGGCGAAATCGGCGGGATGGACGCCGCTGTCGACCTCGAAGGTCTTGCCCTTGCTGCGGTATTGCGTGCCCACGTGCCACGAGCTGCGGCCATAACGCTGCACCACGTTGTTCTTGCGGCGCACCCAGTGGCCGTTGTCCGGCGAGGTGCCCGCCATCGCGTGGTGGAACAGCTGGTGGCCGTGGCGGGTGATGTCCACCGTGATGGCCTTGCCCAGTGCATGGGCACGCTCCACCAGCTTCAGGCCCAGTGCCAGCGCGTCACCGTTCGAGAAAGCAGTGAACTGCAACTCCTCCTCTTCGCGGGCCAGCGCCGCCAGCATGCTTGCGTAATCTGTCTGCATGTCGCGCTCCTTAGACGAAATCGATGGTGCGCCGTTCGCGGTGGCTGCGGTACGCGCATTCGATCACACGCACCACCGCCACCGCATCTTCCGCCGCCACGGGCACCGGCCCGCCTTGCGCGATCGCGTGGTGAATGGCGCTGTAATAGGCGCGGTAATCGCCGGGGATGGTTTCCACCACGCGGCTGACGCCATCGGCGCTGGTGATGGTGGCGTAGTTGGCCGGCAGATCATGGCCCCAGCCGGCGTCGCCGGGGTGGCCGCCGCGCTTCAGCGTGTCCTCCTGGGTGTCGACGCCGTATTTGATGAAGCTGCCCTGCGTGCCATGCGCTTCGTAGCGCGGCCCGGGAGCGCGCACCAATGCGCTGGCGTGCAGCACGGCCTTGCGGATGCCGTAGTCCAGCACCAGTTCAAACGCGTCTTCCACCTGCGCGCCTTCGCGCTGTATCGATACCTGCGCCGTGACGGTGTGCGGAAGACCGAACAGCTGCAAGACCTGGTCGATCAGGTGGGAACCCAGATCCCACAGCACGCCCGATCCGGGCTGCGGCTCGGATTTCCAGCTGCGCTTCACCTGCGGCGAATAGCGGTCGAAATGGGCCCGATACGTGTGGATGGGACCAAGCTCGCCCGATGCGACGGTCTGGCGCAGCGTCAGGAAGTCGCCATCCCAGCGCCGGTTCTGATACACGCTCAGCAGCAGGCCCTTCTGCCGGGCCAGCGCCACCAGCTCGTCGCCTTCGACCGACGACAGCACGAACGGCTTGTCCACCACCACGTGCTTGCCAGCTTGAAGGGCGGCCTTGGCCAGGGCGTAGTGGCTGGCGTTCGGTGTACAGACCACAACCAGGGCGATGGCGGGATCGTCCAGCATCGCTTGCGGCGCGTCATCGCGTTTCACGCCGGGATACGCACGGCTCAACTCATCCGGATCGGCGCTGCGGCTGGCGACGCGGGCCAGCTTCAGTCCCGGTGTAGCGGCTATCATCGGGGCGTGGAAGATGGCGCCGCCTACGCCATAACCGATCAATCCTACGTTATATCGCTGCATATTTCATCCATTATTAGGCAAATCGCTTATCCATTATAAGTGATTTGAAGAATATTGCATTGCTTGCCAGGGATGGCGCGCCCCTCTTGCGCTGCCTTGCGGTGGCGTGCTGCTCTATCGGCTGCGTTGGAGAAAAAGATGGGAGACGATTCGGATGTATTGCGAGGATGCGCTCGTGCGGATATGACCTTCGGTTTGAAGGTCTCGGCAATGGCATGCTTTGTTTTCAGAGGCCTGATGCAGATGACGCATAAGTCGCGCGCCCACGGCGCGCGGGGCCGCCGCGCAGCGGCAGCAGTTGGGCGATTCGGAGAGGGTTTGCGCGGCACGCGCAAACCCTTCGAACCCCACCGTTTCCGTCCGAACAAATAAAAAAGCCTCCCGCAGGGGAGGCTTTTTTATTTGTTCTGGCGGAGACGGTGGGATTCGAACCCACGATACAGGTTTTGCCCGTATGCTTCCTTAGCAGGGAAGTGCCTTCGGCCACTCGGCCACGTCTCCTAGTCGATTGCTCAACTATGTCTTTCCAGCCAAACTGCGCTAGAGCAGACGACCGCCATAGTATAGACCGTCGTCTGTTTGGTCAAGGTTAGTGGCGATCTTTTTTCGAAATATTTACGCTTTTTCCAGACCGAACGATTTGTGCAGCGCGCGCACGGCCAGTTCCATGTATTTCTCGTCGATCAGCACGGAAATCTTGATCTCGGAGGTGGAGATCATCTTGATGTTGATGCCCTCTTCCGACAGCGTGCGGAACATCTGCGAGGCCACGCCCACGTGGCTGCGCATGCCCACGCCGACCACGGAGATCTTCGACACTTTGGCGTCGCCCGTGAAGCTGGCGGCGCCCAGTTCTTCCTTGCACGCGTTCAGCACGTCCATCGCCTTGGCGTAGTCGTTGCGCGATACCGTGAACGTGAAGTCGGTCTTGCCATCCACCGATTGGTTCTGGATGATCATGTCCACTTCGATGTTGGCTTCCGCCACCGGGCCCAGGATGTGGTAGGCCACGCCCGGACGGTCCGGCACGCCCAGCACGGTGATTTTGGCTTCGTCACGGTTGAATGCGATGCCCGAGATGACTGCTTGTTCCATGTGTGTATCTTCCTCAAACGAAATCAGGGTGCCCGAGTTGGCTTCTTCTTCCAGGTCCAGCATCGGGTCGGTCAGCGACGACAGCACGCGCGTGGGCACGCGGTAGTTGCCGGCGAATTCCACCGAACGGGTCTGCAGGACTTTCGAGCCCAGCGATGCCAGTTCCAGCATTTCCTCGAACGTGATGGCTTTCAGGCGGCGCGCTTCCGACACCACGCGCGGGTCGGTCGTGTACACGCCGTCCACGTCGGTGAAGATCAGGCATTCGGACGCCTTCATGGCGGCGGCGATGGCCACGGCCGAGGTGTCGGAACCGCCACGACCCAGGGTCGAGATGTTGCCGTGCTCGTCCACACCCTGGAAGCCGGTGATGATGACGATCTTGCCGGCGTCGAGGTCGCGCCGCACTTTTTCGTCGTCGATCGACTGGATGCGGGCCTTGGTGAAGGCGGAGTCGGTTTTAATCGCCACTTGCCAGCCGGCGTAGGACACGGCTTGCTTGCCCAGCGCCAGCAGCGCCATCGACAGCAGGCCGACCGATACTTGCTCGCCGGTGGAGGCGATCATGTCCAGTTCGCGGGGATCAGGCTGGGCCTGGATTTCCTTCGCCAGCGCGATCAGACGGTTGGTTTCGCCCGACATTGCCGATGGCACCACGACGATCTGGTGTCCTGCGTCATGCCACTTGGCAACGCGACGCGCGACGTTCTTGATACGGTCCGTCGAACCCATCGACGTACCGCCGTATTTGTGCACGATTAAAGCCATAACAGTGAGTTTTCCGCTCAAATTTGAATAAATGGAGCCCTTTACTGTACATGCCGCACTGCAAAATAACAAGACAAAAACCGCATAAAATCATACTGTATCGGCATATCTACATACAAAATTGCGTGAATGCAAGCTTGTCTATACAGACTCCCAGCGCAGGGCGATGCGCTGTCCCGCGCCCTCGCCCACATGACGGCAATCCATGCCCAGACCGGCCGCGTACAGCACGTCGGCGGCCGTGCGCACCACGGGTAGGCGGCCGCGTTCCCAGGCGGGAATCCCACACTCTTGATAGTGGTATTTCAGCGGACGGGTGGACCGGTTGGGCGCCAGCTTGAGCCGCTCGCCGCCGCGCCGGAATTCGATCACCAGCGCCTGGGCGCGCAGCCAGTCGGGCGCGAACCCCGTGTCGGCCACGTCGAAATGCAGCACGCCGCCGTAGGCCGGGAACGCCTGCGACGTCTCGCCCTGCCACACGAAGTCCTGGCCGGGGCTCTGGTCGAACTGGTCTTCGCGCGTGCCGGGCAGGTCGGCCAGCTTGGGCGTCAGATACAGGCGGTCGCGGTGGCGCCGCACGTGGCAGTCGGGATGGGTGACGAGCAGCTGGGCGTCGTAACGCGCCTCCAGCAGTTGCGTCACCATCTCGGCCAGCCAGGCCGCGCTGGGCATGCGCAGCTGGCGCGTGCCGAACCAGTGGCGCAGCAGGTTGTGGATGCGGTCCAGGCTCAGTTGGCGCAGGCGGCCGATGTCGAGGCAGTCGCCATCGAGGCAGGCGGCCAGGTCTTGCTGCGCGATTTCCGTCAGCAGGCGCTGGGCCGATTGCGCGTGCGCGGCGCTGCGCGCGAAGCGCTGCTGGAAACCGGGGAACGCTTGCGCCAGCGCCGGCATCACCTGGTGGCGCAGGGCGTTGCGGGCGAAACGGGGATCGCTGTTCGACTCGTCGTTCACGTAGCTGATGCCATGTTCGGTCACATACGCCTCCAGTTGCGGACGCGAGGCCGACAGCAAGGGGCGCGCCATCAGCAAGGTATCGTTGTCGAGCAGGCCGGGCGCCGCGTTGGCCGCGTCCATGCCGGACAGGCCGGCCGGGCCGGAGCCGCGCAGCAATTGCAGCAGCACCGTCTCGGCCTGATCGTCCAGATGGTGGGCCGTCAGCAGCAGCGCCACGTCGTGTTCGCGGCACAGGGCGCCCAGCGCGCCGTAGCGGGCCTTGCGGGCCGCCGCCTCCGTGCCGGTGCCGGCGCGCGGGTCCAGCTGCACGCGGCGCGCGGCGAACGGCACGCCGAGCGCGGCGCACGCCTGTTCGCAGTGCGCCTGCCAGGCGTCCGCGTTCGGGCTCAGGCCGTGGTGGACGTGGAACGCGTGCAGCGCGGCGCCATGCGCGCGCGCCCACGCGTGCGCGAGGTGCAGCAGCGCGGACGAATCGAGCCCGCCGCTGAGGGCGACGGCCACGCGGGCCGTGACGCCCTGCCCCATCGCGTCCAGCGTCTGGGTGAAGGTGGAGGCCAGCGTGGGGATTTGTTGCTTGTTCAATCAATGCTCCAAAGAGAAAACCGGGGACGGGCCACGCGCCGGGGAATCGCTCCCCGCGCGCGTGGCCCGTCCCCGGTTTGTGTTCATGCCAGGGGGCGACGCTCGCCCCGTGCTTATTCCTGCGGCGTGGTTTCCTTGAACTTGCCGTAGCTCATCAGCTTTTCGTGGCGCGCCGTCAGCAGGTCCTTGGTCTTCATGCCATGGAACTGGCGCAGCGAGTCGGCCAGCGCGCGCTTGAGCAGCGTGGCCATCTGCTTGGGATCGCGGTGCGCGCCACCCAGCGGCTCGGTGACGATCTTGTCGATCAGGCCCATCGCCTTCAGGCGGTGCGCGGTCAGGCCCAGCGCTTCGGCCGCGTCGGCGGCGCGCTCGGAGGTCTTCCACAGGATCGAGGCGCAGCCTTCGGGCGAGATCACGGAATAGGTCGCGTATTGCAGCATCAGCACGGCGTCGCCCACGGCG
Organism: Rugamonas sp. GW822-FHT03B10; assembly: GCF_058801745.1. Classification (NCBI taxonomy): domain Bacteria; kingdom Pseudomonadati; phylum Pseudomonadota; class Betaproteobacteria; order Burkholderiales; family Oxalobacteraceae; genus Rugamonas; species Rugamonas sp. GW822-FHT03B10. The sequence goes on from NZ_JBXANP010000015.1 coordinate 123,046, forward strand.
ATGGCCAGCGCGCCGCCGGAACCGCCTTCACCGATGATGGTGGCGATCAGCGGCACTTTCAGTTCCGCCATCACGTACAGGTTGTGGCCGATCGCTTCCGACTGGCCGCGCTCTTCCGCGTCGATGCCGGGGAACGCGCCCGGGGTGTCGACGAAGGTGAAAATGGGGATGCCGAATTTTTCGGCCAGTTTCATCAGGCGCATGGCCTTGCGGTAGCCTTCGGGCTTGGGCATGCCGAAATTGCGCATCGCGCGTTCCTTGGTGTCGCGGCCCTTCTGGTGGCCGATCACCATGCAGGCCTGGCCGTTGAAGCGGGCCAGGCCGCCCACCACGGACAGGTCGTCCGCGTAGCTGCGGTCGCCGTGCAGTTCATGGAAATCGGTGAAGATTTCGTTCACGTAGTCCATGGTGTAGGGGCGCTGCGGATGGCGCGCGATCTGCGCGACCTGCCAGGGCGTGAGCTTGGCGTAGATGTCCTTGGTCAGCTGCTGGCTCTTCTTGGCCAGGCGGTCGATCTCCTCCGAGATGTCGACGGCCGAATCGTCTTGCACGAAACGCAGCTCTTCGATCTTGGAATCGAGTTCCGCGATCGGTTGCTCGAAGTTGAGGAAAGTCGTTTTAGTCATTGTACCTCCGTGTTTTTGCTCAGCCGGGCGAACGAAAAAAGACCGCGCCCGGCGATTAGAGTCATTATTCTACAGGAACCGGGTCCAGGCTACGCCATAAGTACCAGGTGGCCACCGTGCGCCACGGCTCCCAATTGGCCGACACCTCGCGCGCGTCGCTGCGCGAAACGGGCTCGCCGGAAAAATAATTGACGCTGATGCCCTGGATCAGGCCCGCGTCGTCGAGCGGCAGGACATTGGGGCGCAGCAGGTTAAAGATCAGGAACATCTCTGCCGTCCAGCGCGTGATGCCGCGGATTTGCACCAGCTCCGCGATCACGGCCTCGTCCTCCATCTGGTCCCACTGGCTGGCGTGCACGCGGCGCGCCTTGAAGTGGTCGGCCAGGTCGAGGATGTATTCGGTCTTGCGCTTGGACAGGCCGCAGCCGGCCAGCTGCTCGGCGCCGGCCTTGAGCACCTGGGCCGGCGTGCACTTGGGGCAGGCCAGCAGCAGCTTGCGCCAAGCCGCGTCGGCGGCCTTGGTGCTCACTTGCTGCCCCACGATGGAACGGGCCAGGGTGGTGAACGGGTCGTCATGGCCGACCAGGTGCAGGTCGCCGAATTGCGGGATCAGCTTCTTCATGATGCGGTCCCGCTTCATCAGCTCGATCTTGGCTTCTTCCCAGTACGGCGGCACGGCCGCCGTCGCAGCGGCGGCGGCGGCGCCCACGTTCATCTCCTTGGCGGGAACCATTATGCGCGGCGCCAGTTGGTGCTGCCGTCAGGCTTGTCTTCGAGGATGATGCCGGCCGCCAGCAGCTCGGCCCGGATCCGGTCCGACTCGGCGAAGTCGCGCGCCTGCTTGGCGGCCTTGCGGCGCGCGATGGCGTCGGCGATGGCCGCTTCATCGAGGCCGCCGGCCTCGCCCACGCTGGCCTGGCGGAACTGCTGCGGCGTGCGTTCGAGCAGGCCGATCACGCCGGCCAGGCCCTTGAGCTGGCGCGCCAGCGCGGGCGATTTGCTCTTGTTCAGTTCCGTGGCCAGGTCGAACAGCGCGGCCACGGCCAGCGGAGTGTTGAAGTCGTCGTCCATGGCCTCGGCGAAGCGCTTGGCGTGCTCCTCGCTCCAGTCCAGCGGCTGGCCGTCGCCATCCACGCCGTCGAGCGCCGTGTACAGGCGCGTGAGGGCGCCGCGCGCGTCGTCCAGGTGGGCGTCCGAGTAGTTGAGCGGGCTGCGGTAGTGGGCGCGCAGGATGAAGAAGCGCACCACCTCGGCGTCGTATTTCTTCAGCACGTCGCGGATGGTGAAGAAGTTGCCCAGCGATTTGGACATCTTCTCGTTGTCGACGCGCACGAAGCCGTTGTGGATCCAGTAGTTGACCATGGTGTGGCCGGACGCGCCCTCGGACTGGGCGATCTCGTTCTCATGGTGCGGGAACTGCAGGTCGGCGCCGCCGCCGTGGATGTCGAACTGTTCACCGAGCAGCGCGCACGACATGGCCGAGCATTCGATGTGCCAGCCCGGACGGCCCTTGCCCCACTTCGAGTCCCACTTCACTTCCTCGGGCTCGGATTCCTTGGACGACTTCCACAGCACGAAGTCGAGCGGATCGCGCTTGCCCGTGTTGACGTCCACGCGCTCGCCGGCGCGCAGGTCGTCGAGCGACTTGCCCGACAGGCGGCCGTATTGGGGGAAGTTGCGCACGGCGTAATTGACGTCGCCATCGGCGCCCTGGTAGGCCAGGTCCTTGTCCTCCAGCTTTTCGATCAGGGCCAGCATCTGCGGCACGTACTGGGTGGCGCGCGGCACCTGGGTCGGCGGCAGGATGCCCAGCGCCGTCGTGTCCTCGTCCATGTACTGGGTGAAGCGTGCGGTCAGCTGCGAGATCGATTCGCCGTTCTCCACCGCGCGCTTGATGATCTTGTCGTCGATGTCGGTGATGTTGCGCACGTAGTTGACGTCGTAGCCGCTGGCGCGCAGCCAGCGGTAGATCACGTCGAACGCCATCATCATGCGGGCGTGGCCGATGTGGCAGTAATCGTAGATGGTCATGCCGCAGACATACATGCCCACCTTGCCTGCCACCATGGGAACGAAGGTCTGCTTGTCACGCGCCAGCGTGTTGTAAATCTTTAAATTGCTCATCGCACTCTTGCTGTTATGCAGGCACCGGCCAGTCAGGCAATACGACGCCGTGGCGCCCACACTGGAGGGTGCGGCGCCGGCACGCGGGTGATCACCATGGAAACTGACGGGTTCCTCGTTATTGTTCTTTTTTCCAACCTTGTCGGGTTAGAATGGAACGTCGTCGTCAAGTATAGCATTGATAAAATCCGGACTGGCCCGATATACCTGAGGTTTTTTGCAGCGTCCTGCGAATATTCAACTACTTTCCTTTTTAGCACATCCCATCCGACCAGGAACCCAACATGCTTTCCTCCCTGCAACAACGCCTGCCCACCGCCGGTCAATTCGCGAGCCTGTGCGCGGGCCTGGCCCTGTCCGGCGCCGTGCTGGCGGCCGACGCCACGCCGCAAGTGTCGATGAAAACCACGATGGGCGAGATCGTCGTCGAACTCGACCACGACAAGGCGCCCAAGACGGTGGACAACTTCCTGCAATACGTGAAAAGCGGCCATTACAAGGGCACCATCTTCCACCGCGTGATCGACGGCTTCATGATCCAGGGCGGCGGGTTCGACAAGAACCTGAAGCAAAAACCGACCAAAAAGCCGGTCCAGAACGAGGCCAACAACGGCCTCACCAACGCCCCCTACACCATCGCCATGGCCCGCACGGCCGATCCGCACTCGGCCACGGCCCAGTTCTACATCAACGTGGCCGACAACCAGGCGCTCAATTACCCCGGCATGGACGGCTTCGGCTACACCGTGTTCGGCAAGGTGGTCAAGGGCCAGGAGGTGGTCGACAAGATCAAGGGCGTGCTGGTGGACGACAAGGGCATGTTCCAGAATGTACCCGTGGTGCCGGTGGTGATCACCTCGGCCACGATTTTGAAAACCCCTGTGCAGCCAAAACTGTAAAATAGCGGTTTGCCCGGTCATGCGCCCCGTGAACCGTGCGCCGGGACCGTATCTCGACCGTATTTAAATAACAACTCACCAAATGGATGCCTTATGACGACCGTTATCATCACCACCAACCTGGGCAAGATCACCGCCGAACTGGACGCTGAAAAAGCACCGAAGACGGTAGCCAACTTCCTGGCCTACATGAACGCCGGCCACTACAACAACACCATCTTCCACCGCGTGATCGACGGCTTCATGATCCAGGGCGGCGGTTTCGAGCCTGGCATGAAGCAGAAGCCAGCCGACACCACGGTGGAGAACGAAGCCAAGAACGGCCTGAAGAACGAACCGTACACGCTGGCCATGGCCCGCACCTCGGCTCCGCACTCGGCCTCGGCCCAGTTCTTCATCAACGTGAAAAACAACAGCTTCCTCGACTATCCTGGCCAGGACGGCTGGGGCTACGCCGTGTTCGGTAAAGTGACCGACGGCACCGACGTGGTGGACGCCATCCGCAAAGTCAAGACCACCCGCAGCGGCATGTTCGCCGACGTGCCAGTGGAAGACGTGATCATCGAAAAAGTCGAAGCTGCCGCTTAATCGACACAACTAAGCGACGCTTCAACCAGGGCCGCCGCACCCGTGGCGGCGGCCTTTCCGGATTCCCGCAATGCCCACACCGCACCCGCTCGCGTTATTCATCTCCGACCTGCACCTGCAAGCGTCCCACCCGCACACCACCGAGGCCTTCCTGGCGTTCCTGGAGCAGCATGCGCGCCACGCGCGCGAACTGTATCTGCTCGGTGACCTGTTCGAATACTGGGCCGGCGACGACGATCTGCACGATCCCTATCACCAGCAAATCATTCAGGCGTTACGCCGCGTGGCCGACGCCGGCGTGGCCGTGTACTGGATCGCCGGCAACCGCGACTTCCTGGTCGGCGCCGGCTTCGCGCAGGCGGCCGGCCTGACCCTGCTGCCGGAGATCCACGTGGCCACCATCGGCGGCCAGCGCGTGGTGCTGCTGCATGGCGACGCCCAGTGCACGGACGACGCCAAATACATGGAATTCCGCGCCATGGTGCGCCAGCCCGAATGGCAGCAGCAGTTCGTGGCCATGCCGCTGGCCCAGCGCAAGGCCATCATCGCCGGCATGCGCGAGCGCAGCCGCGAGGAACACGGCAGCAAATCATACGAGATCATGGACGTGGCGCCGCAAGCCATCGCCGCCGTCTTCGCCGACACGGGCGCGCGCGTGATGATCCACGGCCACACCCACCGCCCCGCCCTGCACACCGTGGGCGACACGCGCCGCTACGTGCTGCCGGACTGGGAGCCCGACGCCACCCCGCCGCGCGGCGGCTGGATCGCCATCGACGCGCACGGCGCCATCACCCGCCACCAACTGGACGGCACACTGGCCGGTTAAGCGCGCGGCAGCGTTGCCGGTTCGCTATCGGCGTGACTTTCACCGGCGTGCTGCCTATAATCGCTTGCATATGCTGACCGTCCTGAATACCGCGCGCCCCGCCATACTGGCAACATTCCTGCTGCTGGGCGCAAGCGTCGCCGCGTCGGCCGCGCCCATCGTCACGGTCAGCTGGCGCGACAAACCGCCCTACCACTACCTCGACAACGGCATCCCCAAAGGCTTTCTGCTGGAACGCACGCGCGCCATTTTCGCCGCCGCCGGCGTCGCCACCCGTTTTGCCGCCGAACCGCAGAAACGGATCTGGGCCAATTTCAGCCACGGCGCCACCAATTACTGCTCGTTCAGCTGGTACCGGCTGCCCGAACGCGAAGCGGTGAGCCAATACACGCTGCCCATCTCCATCGACCCGCCGCACAGCGTATTGGTGTCGTCCGCCGCGCTCGCGCGCGTGAAGCGCCACGCCACGCTGGCGTCGCTGCTGGCGGACCAGGAATTGACACTGGGCGTGGTCGATGGCGTATCCTACGGCGCAGACCTGGACGCCATGATCGCCCACAGCGCCAACCAGATCATGCGCCGCACCGTCGACACCACGTCGATGATGCGCATGCTGGGCGTGGGCCGCGCCTCGTTCATGCTGGTCGACCGCGAAGACTGGGAATACGTGCACCGCCGCGAGCCCATCCTGCAATCAACCACGCGGCTGGACTTCCCCGACATGCCGGCCGGCCTGAAACGCTACATCGTGTGCAGCCGCGACATCTCGCCGCAGGTGATGGACAAGATCAACCAGGCCATCACCGCCACCGGCGGCGCCCTGCACAGCAAGCAAGAAGCCGGGGACGGACGCAAGCCGCATCCGCACCCATAACGCTCACGCGCCGCCGAATTCGCGCCGGTAGCGGCTGGGCGAGGTGCCCAGCGTCTTGGCGAAGTGCTGGCGCAGCGACAGCGCCGAACCGAATCCCGCCAGCTCCGCCACCCGCTCGACCGGATGCGCGCTCGTCTCCAGCAACTGCCGGGCCAATGCCAGCCGCTGCGCCAGCAGCCATTGCAGCACGGTGGTTCCCGTCACTTGCCGGAAGCGCCGGGTGAAACTGCGGCGGCTCATCAACGCGCGCGCGGCCAGCGCGTCCAGGTCGTGCTGCTGGTGCAGGTGGCGGCCCAGCCAGTCCAGCAGTGTCAGGAAACGTTCCCCGCCCGCCGCGTCGGCCATCGGCCGTTCCACGTACTGGGCCTGGCCGCCCTGCCGGTGCGGCGGCACTACCATGCAGCGCGCCACGTGACTGGCCACGGCGCTACCGCACAAGGTGCGCAGCAGGTGCAGACAACAATCGATGCCGGCCGCCGTCCCGGCCGATGTCATCACATCGCCATCGTCCACGTACAGCACGTCCGGCCGCACGCGCACACGCGGATAGCGGCGCGCCAGCGCCTCCGTCCCCTGCCAGTGCGTCGTGGCCGGACGCCCATCCAGCAGACCGGCCGCCGCCAGCACGAACGCCCCCAGGCACAGGCCCACCACGCGCGCGCCGCGCGCATGGGCCGCGCGCAGGGCCCGCAGCAACGCCGGTGGCGGCGCGTCGTCCGGATTGGTCCAACTGGGCACAATCACCGTGTCGGCCCGCGCCAGCGCCGCCAGTCCGTGGCGCACCTGGATATCGAAGCCTGCGCTGGTGCGCAGCAAACCACGGTGTTGGGCGCACACCAGCAAGGCGATGCGGCGAAGGCCATCCTCGTTGCAGTCGGCGCCGAACACATTGCACGGCACGGCCAGATGGAAAGGACTGATGCCGTCGAACGCCAATACGGCGATGGTATGGGTCTGCATGCCGCTCCCGGCCAATTGAATGATTGGCCCGATTATATCGAATATGCGTATCCGGGCCACTGGTGGCGCGGGCCGCACGGCGCCACACTGCCGCCATGGGTCGCCGCATGGGGCGCGGCCTATCGAACGCGAAGGGAAACAGCATGCAAGTGATCAGAAGCCGTGAATTCAAAGCCAGCCGCGCCTGGGGCGCGATCGACATCGCCACCATGAACGGCATTTCCAGCCGCCTGCACTGGACGGATCAACCGTTCGAATGGCACGTCAACGACGGCGAGGAAGTGTTCGCCGTGCTCGATGGCACGGTCGAGATGTTCTACCGGGAGGCCGGAGAAGAAGGCAGCGCGCTGCTGCGGGCCGGCGACGTGTTCTTCGCCGGCGAGGGATGCGCCCACGTAGCCCACCCGCGCGGCGAGGCGCGGGTACTGGTGATCGAACGGGCCGTCGAGCGGTGAGAACAGCCGGGGTTAGCGCACGCCGGCCATGGCGGCACTGAGCCGGCGGATCAGCGCCGCGTTCATGTCGCGGGTGGCGCCGTTCCAGCGCGCCATGGTGCGCTCCAGTTCGGAATGCAGCTGGCGCGCCAGGGCCGCGTCGCCCGTCGCGGCGGCCCAGATGGTGAATTCGGCGCGGGCCGCGAAGCTGCCGAAGCGCGCCAACGCGAATTCGAACTCCGCCTTCGCCTCGTCCTGGCGTCCGGCGCCGGCCAGCGCCTGCGCCAGCAGCAGCGACACCTGCTCGGCGCGGAAATTGGGATCGCGCTGGCGGATCAGTTCCAGGTGCGCGACGGCGGCATCCGGTCGTTTGCTGGCCAGGTTGGCGCGCGCCGCGCCGTAGCGGATTTCCAGGTCGCCGGCGAAAGGTCCCTGCAGGCAGGCTTCATAACTGGCGGTGGCGCCATCGGCGTCGCCCGCCTCCAGCTGGGCGGCGGCCAGGCGCATCTGGTTCTGCGCCGTGGGCGTGTAATCGAAGGCGGCGCGCGCCTCGCGCAGTTCGCGCGTCGGGTCCAGCGTGCGTGCGGCGGCGGCCACCACTTTGCGGGCGCCATGGTCGAGCCGCGAATTGGGCAGGTAGATCGCCACGAAATACACGATGCTGCCCAACACGGGGAACGAGAACAGGATCAGCAGCCAATACATCTGCTGCCCGCTGCGGATCACGTGCACGGCGAAGAACAACGCCACCAGCACGTGCAAACCTATACCAAAAATCGCCATGACAGCCCAATCTGAAAAATTCAATGGGGCCGATTGTAGAACCTAAGCCCGGCGGCGACAACCAGCATCGCCACCGGGCCGGGACAGCCGGTCCCGCTTAAACCCGCACCGTGCCGATGGCGCGCTGGCAGACAGCCAGCTGGCACGCCAGGCGGCCCAGGAAGGCGCCGTTGAACATCCCGAACACGACGCACACGGCCACCACGAACAAGGAGTTCTCGCGGGCCGCAGGCAGCATCGCCACCAGCACGGCCACCGCGTATTTGGTGCAGAAGATCGCCATCATCAGCGCCAGTGGCAGCCAGCTGCCGCGCAAGCGGATCGCGCCGCTGGCCGGGTCATAAGCGATGCTACCGCTGTCGAAGTTGCGCCATACCAGACCGGCGCCGATCAGCGCACCCGCCGCCCAGCCAGCGGCCACCAGGCCATCGACGCCGAATTTGTTGTTGATATCGAGCCAGGACAGCACCAGCATCACGGCGGGAATGATCACCAGATTACGCATGGTCACCTCGCGGTCGGCGCTGGCGGCCACCCCGCGCGAGATCAGGAAGGCCAGGATGAACCAGACGTACATCGGGGTGTGGCTGACGATTTGCTGCAACATGGTGGGCTCCGTGGGTTTGTTGAAGAAGTGATGCCACTATGCCGCGTGTACGTCGGACGCTGCTATCGAAGCGACAAAACGATGCCGCCATGGCGCCAACTGCATGCAGACGGCGCGAAATGCAACGACCGGGGTGGCCCCGCGCGCGACGGCCTACGCCAGCTCATCCTCGGCCAGCCGGCTGCGCACGGCCATGGCCAGGCGCACCATGCGCCGCATGCCCGCGTCGAACTGAGCGGGATCGGCGCGCACCGTCGCGCCATGTTCGGGGCCCAGGATGGCGAGCGCCAGCGGATCGTCGAACGGCGGCGGCTGGTCCAGCAACTGGTGGGCCGCGCGCAGCATCGCCACCGTCAGCGCGCTGCGGCTGGCCACGCCCTGCCGCAGCAAGCCCGCGCCAGGCGCGTCCGGTGTCGGCGCCATGGTTACTGGGCCGGTTCCACCGTCGCCACCAGCGCACCGGGACGGGTGCCGATGCCCGTCAGCGCGAACTGCACGCCCGCGTAGCGCAGGTCTTCGGGACGGAAGGTGTAGATCGGCATGTCGCGCACCACCTTGTCGCTCAGCAGGTTGGCGATGCTGGCCACCTGGTGCTGGCGTCCCTCATCGAGGCCGTCGAACACGAAGCGGTCCACGTGCGCATCGGCCAGGTAGACGGCGTTACGGGCCCGGTCCACCATCAGCCGGCCGGAGATGGCCATGCTGCCGTTCCACGACTGGCGCGCCAGCAGCGGCGCCACGTTGGCGTCCAGCGACAGCGACACGCGGTCGTTCTGGTCCAGGATGGTCAGCTGCGGATGGCTCAGTTCCACGTCGAGGATGCCCAGCGCGCGGTGGTGCATGGGGAAGCGGCGCTCCATGCTGTGCTGGAGCCGCTCTTGCGGCAGGTCGACCTGGCGCGGGCCGATCAGGGTGGCGCAGGCGCCCAGCAGGCCGGCAAGCAGCAGCGGCGCGCCGCGCACGGTGATCCAGCGCCGCACGGCGCCCTGTTTGGTGAGGATGGTCATAGTGAATGTTTTCCGGGTTTGACGCTGACAGTCTGAAGGTAAATAAAGTGCGCCATTATTCCACATCGGCCCGCCGCCACGCGGCACGCCTGCAATTAAAGCTTGCGTTTTTGACACGTGGTGTTATAGTTCACCAGCACACCTCGATAACCTTGGAAACCGCCATGAACATAGGCTGGAACGAAAACACGCCCATCTACCGCCAGCTCAAGGAGCGTGTGGTGGGCATGATGCTGGACGGGCTGCTCAAACCGGGCGACGCCCTGCCCTCGGTGCGCCAGGTGGCGGCCGATTATCAACTCAATCCCATCACCGTCTCGCGCGCCTATCAGGAGCTGGTGGACGAAGCGTTGGTGGAAAAACGAAGGGGAGTAGGCATGTATGTGATCGACGGCGCCCGCGACAAGCTGCTGGCCACGGAACGGGAACGCTTTGTGCGCGAGGAATGGCCGGCCATGGTGGAGCGCATCCGCCGCCTGGGTCTGGACCTGGAACAGTTGCTGAAGGCGGCCCGGCCGGGAGCGCCATCATGAGCGCCATCGTCACGGCGCGCCACCTCGTCAAGCGCTACGGCAAACAAACGGCGCTCGACGACGCCAGCTTCGAGATCCAGCCCGGCCGCGTGGTGGGTCTGATCGGGCCCAACGGCTCGGGCAAGACCACCACGCTCAAGGCCATGCTGGGCCTGACGCCGTTCGAGGGCGAGCTGTCGGTGCTGGGCCTGGACCCGCGCACCCGGCGCGAGGAACTGATGAACGAAGTGTGCTTCATCGCCGACGTGGCCATCCTGCCGCGCTGGCTGCGCGTGCGCGAGGCGCTCGACTTCGTGCAGGGCGTGCATCCGCGCTTCGACCGCGCCAAGGCCGAACGCTACCTGAGCAACACCAAGCTGACCATGGACATGAAGGTCAAGGCCATGTCCAAGGGCATGGTGGTGCAGTTGCACCTGGCGCTGGTGATGGCGATCGACGCGCGCCTACTGGTGCTGGACGAACCGACGCTGGGCCTGGACATCCTGTACCGCAAGCAGTTCTACCAGAACCTGCTGGAGGACTACTTCGACGAGAACAAGACCATCCTCATCACCACCCACCAGATCGAGGAAGTGGAGCACATCCTGACCGACCTGATGTTCATCCGCGAAGGCAAGATCACGCTGTCGGCCTCGATGGACGAGGTGGGCGACCGCTTCACGGAAGTGATGGTGGAGCCGCAGTTCGTGGCGGCCGCCAACGCGCTGCAGCCGATGAGCCAGCGCAACGTGTTCGGCAAGGCCGTGATGCTGTTCGACGGCGTGGCGCGCACCCAGCTCGACAACTTCGGCGAAACCCGCACCCCTAGCGTGGCCGACCTGTTCGTCGCCACCATGAAAGGAACGTACGTATGAATACAATGAAATGGCTGATCCGGCGCGAATTCTGGGAACACAAGGGCATGCTGCTGTGGGCGCCGTTGGCGGCGGCCGCGCTGATTGCTCTGCTGGCCGGCGCCGCCCTGCTGCTCGGGCATGACTTCACCTATGAGGTCAACGGCGTCGGTGGTCCCATCGGCGACATCGTGGTCGAAGGCCATGCGCGCACCGGTATGGCGGCCGCGATGACCCGGCATTACATGGCCGCCGCCCTGCCCCTGTTCATGATGCTGGGCGTGCTCGTGTTCTTCTACTGCCTGGGCGCCCTGCACGACGAGCGGCGCGACCGCAGCATCCTGTTCTGGAAATCGCTGCCGGTCTCGGACCGCGCCACCGTGCTGTCCAAGGTCGCGCTGGCGCTGCTGGTGGCGCCGTTGATCGTGATCGCGATCGGCACGGTGGAATCGCTGCTGTTGCTGCTGGCCGGCTGCGGCATGCTGCTGCTGCACGGCTCCAATCTGTTCGGCGCCGTGCTGGCCTCGCCCGACCTCTACCTGGCCCCGCTGCGCGTCCTGTCGCTGCTGCCGGTCTACATGTTGTGGGCCTTGCCCACGGTGGGCTGGCTGCTGATGGTGTCGAGCATGGCGCGCTCCAAGGTGTTCCTGTGGGCCGTGGGCGGCCCGCTGCTGGCGGCCATGTTGATGGGCTGGGCCGACAAGGTGCTGCGCCTCGGTGTCGACTCCAGCTGGTTCCTGCACACGATCGTCGCCCGCATCCTGCTGGGCGCGGCGCCGGGATCGTGGGTCCTGTTCACCAAACTGGAAGACCGCCTGGCGCTGCAGGACGAAGGGCTAGTCGCCTCATCGTGGGCCACCCTGGGCCAGCCCGGCCTGTGGGTGGGCGCGGCGGCCGGCGTGGCGATGATCGCCGTGGCCGTGTGGATGCGGCGCCGGCGCGAGGAAGGCTAAGCGAAAAGGAGCCCAAGTGTCGGCCGCCCGAGGGTCTGGCCCTTGGGCCTGACCCTGGTTTAAACGCCTGCGACGACAACCGCCGCCGCCCTCACTCAAACTGCTTGCGGAACTCCGCGAACTGCGCCGACAGGTCGTCGACATCGCGCCGCAGCTGCTGCACTTCCTGCTCCAGCTGCGCCACGCGGCTGCCCTGCTGGGGCGCGCTCACGGCGCCGGCGTAACCGGCCGCCGTTTCCTCGCGCGCCAGCGCATCCTCACCGCCCAGCAACTGGCCGTAGCGCGGCTCCTTGGTGCCGGGCGCCAGCGCCAGGCGCGACACCAGCGGCGGATATTTGTCGATCAAGAACTGCAGCGCGTGTTCGACCTCGGCCACGCTCTTGAACTCGTGCAGCCGCCCGCTGCGGGTGCGGATCTCGCCGGCCGTCTGCAAACCGCGCAGCATGAGGATGGTCAGCACGGCCAGCTTGTCCTGCTCCAGCGACCACTTGATGCGCATGCGGTGCTCGTACTTGGTCACGCGCGCGCCCGCCTGCGTGATGCCGTTGACCAGCTTGCGCTGCATCAGCCGCTGCAGCACGTCGGCCACTGTCTCCTCCGAAATCGACATCACGGGATCGCGGCTCGACAGCTGGTTGCAGCCGTTGGTGAGCGCGTTCAGCGACAGCGGGTAGTTGTCCGGCGTGAGCCCCTCCTTCTCGGCCAGCACGGCCAGCACGCGGATTTCGAACGGGTCCAGTATTTCAGTGCCTTCCGGCGACGATGCCATGTTCATGTACGTCCTTAATCGACAAGCTTGTTCAGTTGGGCCGAATCGAATTTATCACACTCAGGCACGCTTGGGCAGCTCAGGCCCTCGGCCTTCATCACGGCCACGATGCGTTCGATCTGCTTCTCCTGCGTCACGGCGTGGTTGATCAGCGCGTGCAGCGCCTTCGACAGCGGATCGTCGCCGTTGGCCGTCACGCCATAGGCCGTGAACAGGTTGGCCGCCGCGCTGGCGCTGCTCTGGGCCGTATCCTTCTGCACCACGTGGGCCGGATTGCCGACCGCCGTGGCGCCCGGCGGCACCGGCTTGAGCAGCACCGCGTTCGAGCCCACCTTGGCGTATTCGCCCACGGTGAAGGCGCCCAGCACCTTGGCGCCGGCGCCGATGATGACGCCGCGCTCCAGCGTGGGGTGGCGCTTGCTGCCCGTGTGCAGCGAGGTGCCGCCCAGCGTCACGCCCTGGTAGATGGTGCAGTCGTCGCCCACCTCGGCCGTCTCGCCGATCACCACGCCGAAGCCGTGGTCGATGAACACGCGCCGGCCGATGGTGGCGCCGGGGTGGATCTCGATGCCGGTGATGATGCGGGCCAGGTAGGAAATGAAGCGGCCGAACCACTTCAGGCCGTGCGTCCAGCACCAGTGCGCCCAGCGGTGCATCACGATAGCCTGCAGGCCCGGATAGCAGGTCAGCACCTCCCAGGCGTTGCGGGCGGCGGGGTCGCGTTCGATGATGCTGTTGATGTCTTGGCGCAGGTGACGGAACATGGTGCGGACTTTAATGACGGGGGAACAAGGTGACCGGATAGCTATGGTAGCGTATCCGGTCCGGAATTGCTGGCGGGGGGCTGGCCGGAGGCGGCCGGAGGAAAGCCGGCGGCCCCGTGCGGCGCCACCAGCGTGGTCGGGAGGCGGTCAGCCTTCCTTGGCCATGCGCTGGCGGCGGGCCTCGTACAGACAGACGCCCGACGCCACCGACACGTTCAGGCTCTCGACGGAGCCGAACATGGGGATGCTCACCAACACGTCGCAGGTCTCGCGCGTGAGGCGGCGCATGCCCTCGCCTTCCGAGCCCATGACGAGCGCCGTCGGGCCGGTGAAGTCGGCTTCGTACAGGCCTTTCTCGCCGTCGTCGGAAGTGCCGATCAGCCAGATGTCGCGCTCCTTGAGCTCGCGCATCGTGCGCGCCAGGTTGGTCACGGTGATGTAGGGCACGGTCTCGGCCGCGCCGCTGGCCACCTTGGCGGCCGTGGCGTTCAGGCCCACGGCGCGGTCCTTGGGCACGATCACGGCATGGGCGCCCACGCCGTCGGCCACGCGCAGGCAGGCGCCCAGGTTGTGGGGATCGGTGATGCCGTCCAGGACCAGCAGCAGCGGCGGGCCGTCGATGGCGTCGAGCAGTTCATCGAGGTTGCGCGCCAGCGCCAGCTGGGAGGCGAACGCGATCACGCCCTGGTGGCGGCGGGTGCCGACGATCTTGTCCAGGCGCGACGAATCGACCGGCATCACGCGCACGCCGGCGGCCTTGGCGTTGGCCACCAGGTCCTGCATGCGGCGGTCGCTGCGGCCGGCGTCGATGAAAATCTCTTCCACGGACGAAGCCTCGTGACGCAGGCGCGAGGTCACCGCGTGGAAACCAAAAATCATTTTGTTCTTCATTGTCTATCGCTTCTTCTTACTTTTTGAGGCAGGCTTGGCTGCCCGGTGTGCTACCGCGGCAGGCGCCGCGGCATTGGTCTTGCGTTTCGGCTTGGCCTTGCTGGCCGCCGCCTTGGTCTTGCCGGCCTTGGCCTTGCCGGTGCTGGCCGCCTCGAAGCGCGGCTGGCTTTCCGTGCGCGGGCCGGGCTTGACGTTGGCCTTGCCCGGCGCAGCCGATGCACCACGGCCGCCCTTGCCGGACGACGCTTCGCGCTCCGGCACGCCGGCCAGGCGCAGGTCCACCTTGCGCGCCTCCAGATCGACCCGCACCACCTGCACGGTCACGCGGTCGGTCAGCTGGTAACGCTGGCCGGTGCGGTCGCCGCGCAGTTCATGGCGCGCTTCGTCGTACTGGAAGTAGTCGGCGCCCAGGTCCGTCACGTGCACCAGGCCTTCGACGAACAACTGGTCGAGCTGGACGAAGATGCCGAACGTGGTCACGCCGGTGATGATGCCGGTGAATTCCTCGCCCAGCTTGTCCTGCATGAAGTAGCACTTGAGCCACGCTTCCACGTCGCGCGAGGCTTCGTCGGCGCGGCGCTCGTTGGCCGAGCAGTGCACGCCCAGCGCGTCCCACACGGTCAGGTCGGCCGCTTTTTTCTCGCGCCCCTCCGCCTTGTCCTTGGCCTGCTGCTTGCGGGTGGCGTTCGACACGTTGGTGTTCAACACGCTCTTTTCCGTCAGCTTGGGCTCGTACTTCTTGCCCAGCAAAATGGCCTTGATGGCGCGGTGCGTCAGCAGGTCCGGGTAGCGGCGGATCGGGCTGGTGAAGTGGGCGTAGGCCTCGTAGGCCAGGCCGAAGTGGCCGATGTTGTCGGGGCTGTAGACGGCCTGCTGCATCGAGCGCAGCAGCATGGTCTGCAGCAGCGCCGCGTCGGGCCGCAGCTTCACTTCGCGCATCAGTTCCGCGTAGTGGGCCGCCGTCGGCTTGTCGCCGCCGTCCAGGTGCAGGCCGGCCTGCTTGAGGAAGGTGCGCACCTGCTTGAGCTTCTCGGCCGTGGGGCTGGCGTGGATGCGGTAGGTGCCGGGGTGCTTGTGGCGGATCAGCAGGTCGGCCGCGCACACGTTGGCCGTCAACATGCACTCCTCGATCAGGCGGTGCGCGTCGTTGCGGGTGCGCGGGATGATCTTCTCGATCTTGCCCGACGGGTTGCAGACGATGTAGGTCTCCGTGGTCTCGAAGTCGATCGCGCCGCGCGCCATGCGCGCCTTGAGCAGCGCCTGGTAGGCGTCGTGCAGGTTCAGCAGGTGCGGCACGATGCCGGGACGGCGCGCCGCCTCCGGTCCCTTGGTGTTGCCGAGGATGTCGGCCACTTCGGTGTAGGTCAGGCGCGCGGCCGAGTGGATCACGGCCGGGTAGAACTGGTAAGCCTTGATCTCGCCCTTGGCCGTGACGACGGCGTCGCACACCAGCGTGAGGCGGTCGACGGCCGGGTTCAGCGAGCACAGGCCGTTCGACAGCTTCTCGGGCAGCATGGGGATCACGCGGCGCGGGAAGTAGACCGAGGTGCTGCGTTCGAGCGCGTCGATGTCGAGCGCGTCGTTGGGCTTGACGTAGTGGCTGACGTCGGCGATGGCCACGATCAGGCGGAACGCGTTGGTGCGGCCGATCTTGACCGGCTCGCAGTAGACGGCGTCGTCGAAGTCGCGCGCATCCTCGCCGTCGATGGTCACCAGCGGCACGTCGCGCAGATCGACGCGGTCGGCCAGATCGGCCGGGCGCACCATGTCGGGCAGCTTGGCGGCCTGCTTGAGGGCGCCGTCCGAGAACACGTGGGGCACGCCGAACTTGCGCACCGCGATTTCGATTTCCATGCCGGGGTCGTCCAGCTCGCCGAGCACCTCGACGATCTTGCCGACCGGCTGCTTGAAGCGCATCGGTTGCTCGGTCAGCTCCACGCTGACCACCTGGCCGGCCTTGGCCTTGCCGACACCGCCGGCCACCAGCACGTCCTGCGAAATGCGCTGGTCTTCGGGCGCCACGATCCAGGCGCCGTTCTCGTTGTGCAGGCGGCCGATGATGTGGGTGTTGGCGCGCTGCACCACCTCGACGATGGTGCCTTCCGGACGGCCGCGGCGGTCGACGCCGACCACCCGGGCCAGCACGCGGTCGCCATGCAGCACTTTCTGCATTTCCTTCTCGGGCAGGAACAGGTCGTCGCCGGGCTCATCGGGGATGACGAAACCGAAACCGTCGCGATGGCTGGAGACGCGGCCGGCGATGAAGCCGCTCAGGTCGGCCAGCACGAAGCATCCGGTGTCCGGGTCGGCCAGCAACTGGCCGTCGCGCACCATGGCGTTCAGGCGACGCGTGAGCACGGCTTGGGCTTCCGTGCCTACTTTAAGCGACTTGGCGACGGCGCGCAGGTCGAGCGGCGCTGTGGCGCTGCGGAAGATGCCGAGAATTTCCTCCCGGCTGGGGATATGGGTAATTGGGCTCAAAAAAGTATTTCTATAGTTATTATTGACAGTGATCACTGGGGACGAGGCCCGACGACTGCGACCGGCCACCTATATTGACGCGGTGATAGCGCGTAGTGTACTTGGTATCGGCCCGCTTTACCTAACACGGGGCCATCCGGGCTCAGATTTTTTTCGGAAAAAATTTTACGCCCACGCCTTTGACATCGCACAAGTTTCCTCTATAATTCTGGTCTCTCGCGGCGACAACGTCTCCGGACGGCGGCAAAGCGGGAAGCGTAAGACAGGGTTGATGTGCAGTAAGGAATGAAAGTTCATCTGGCGCAAAACTCTCCCGATCGCTATAATAGCAGAAGTTGTTTAGCAGCATCTCAGAGCAGCAGCAGTGCCCACGTGGCGGAATTGGTAGACGCGCATGGTTCAGGTCCATGTGCCGCAAGGTGTGGGGGTTCGAGTCCCTCCGTGGGCACCACTCTACCGAATACGCGGAAAAGCCGCAGACTTTCACGAGTCTGCGGCTTTTTTCATTTCCGGACGCGAAACACTGGCGAGGCGCTGAAAATATTTCATATTAATCTTCATTTCGCCATTGACCACGACGCTTGCACTCCAGTAAGATACGCCCCGTTGCAACGTTGTAGCGAACAGCTGCAGCCCGCAGTGCCCACGTGGCGGAATTGGTAGACGCGCATGGTTCAGGTCCATGTGCCGCAAGGTGTGGGGGTTCGAGTCCCTCCGTGGGCACCATCTACCGGATACAGGGAAAAGCCGCAGACTTTCACGAGTCTGCGGCTTTTTTCATTCCCGGCCGCGCAGCGGATCCGCCGGCCCACGCGCGCGCCGTCCGCCGCGCATCCTTCCTATACTGGCTATCATGCCCGCCCAAGTCCTGATCGCCGGAGCCGGCCCCACTGGTCTGATGCTCGCCCTGCGGCTGGCCCGCCACGGCATCCCCTTGCGCATCATCGACAAGGCTTCCGGCCCGGGACAGGCCTCGCGCGCGATGGCGGTCCACGCCCGCACACTGGAGTTCTACCGCCAGATGGGCCTGGCCGACGAGATCGTCGCGCACGGCGTGCGGATCGAGGCGCTGCACCTGCGCGAGCGCGGCCACGAGATCGCGCGCCTGCCGCTAAAGGACATCGGCGCGGGCCTCAGCCCCTACCCGTTCGTGCTGGCCTACCCGCAGGACGACCACGAGCGCTTCCTGGTCGAGCAACTGAGGCAGGCCGGGGTGGAGGTCGAGTGGAACACCGCCCTATCCAGCTTCTCGCAGGACGAGCAAGGCGTCCACGCCCTGCTGGCGCGGGACGGCGCCGAGCTCCGCTGCGACGTGCGCTTCCTGTGCGGCTGCGACGGCGCGCACAGCCGCGTGCGCGAGGTGCTGCAGCTGGGCTTCCCCGGCGGCAGCTACCCGCACCTGTACTACGTGGCCGACGTCAAGGTCGGCGGCCCGCCCAACACCGACCTGCGCGCCCACATCGGCGAGCAAACCTTCGCGCTGATGCTGCCAGTGCGCTCCAGCGGCATGCAGCGCCTGATCGGCATCATGCCCGCCAGCGCCGACCATGAGGCCCAGCACAGCTACGCCGACGTGCGCCCCATCGTCGAGCCGCTGCTGGGTATCCATGTCGAAGACGTGAACTGGTTCTCGACCTACCGCGTGCACCACCGGGTGGCGCAGCAGTTCCGGGTCGGCCATGCATTCATCCTGGGCGACGCCGCGCACGTCCACAGTCCCGCCGGCGGCCAGGGCATGAACACCGGCCTCGGCGACGCCGTCAACCTGTCGTGGAAGATCGCGCAGGTGCTGCAGGGCCGCATCGCTCCCGCCGCGCTCGACAGCTACGAGCAGGAACGCATCGCCTTCGCGCGCATGCTGGTCGCCACCACGGACCGCGTGTTCCAGGCCGCCGTGGCGGAAGGCATGGCCGGCCGGCTGGTGCGGCACTGGCTGCTGCCGCATGTGGCGCCCTTCCTGACCGGCTTCGCGGCCGCGCGCCGCACCATGTTCAAGAGCCTGTCGCAGCTGCGGCTCAACTATGAGGACAGCGCGCTGAGCGCGGGCCGCGCGGGCGACGTCCACGGCGGCGACCGGCTGCCGTGGGTGCACGACGCGGAATACGACAATTTCGATCCGCTGCGGTCGATGGACTGGCAGTTGCACGTGTATGGCGTATGCAGCGCCGGGCTGGCGTCGGCGGCGCAGGCACTGGGCCTGCCCGTGCACTGCCTGCCGTGGACCGCGCAGACCGCCAGCGCCGACCTGCTGCGCGACGCCGCCTATCTGATCCGCCCCGACGGCTATGTCGCCCTGTGCCTACCCCGGCAGGAGGGTGGCGAACTGCTGGACTACGCCGCACGCCACGGACTGCGCTTCGCCGGGGCGCGATAGCGCGCGATGCGCAGTCCGATGCGCCGGACCTGCCGCGCGCAGCCTGCCCGACGTGAATGCCAGCGCCGCCCGCCGCCACGCGGACAGTGGCGCCCCGCGATACCACCAGTACCAGCACATACCGCTTCGCACCCTTCCATTGCAAGTTCAACAAGCCAGCCCGACAATGCCGGCCATGCCGATCCGCGCCAGGCATCGGCCCAACCCGCAAGAGGCCCCACCATGATCAAGCAATGTCTCACCGCCGCCATTCTGGCCGCCGCGCTGTGCGCCTGCGGCGCCAACGACAAGCCGGCCACGCCACCGGCCGCGACCGCCGCCACCACCGTGATCAGCAGCGCCACGCTGGCCGACATCGACAGCTACGTGCAGGCGCAGATGAGCAAGCAACGCATCCCCGGCCTGACCGTGCTGGTGGCCAGCAACGGCATGCCCATCCTGCAGAAAGGCTACGGGCTGGCCAACATCGAACTGAATCAGGCCGCCGCGCCGGCCACCATCTACCACATCGGCTCGGTCACCAAGCAGTTCGCGGCCGCCGGCATCATGCTGCTGGTGCAGGACGGCAAGCTGTCCCTCGACCAGCGCCTTACCCAACTATTCCCGACCGCGCCGGCCAGCTGGAACGACATCACCGTGCGCCAGCTGGTCCAGCACACGGCCGGCTTCCCGCGCGACTTTCAAGAGCAACTGGCACCACTGTACGACCCGCAGCATCACTACACGCTGGACGAACTGATCAGCCTGATGGGCACCATTCCGCTCGACACGCCGCCGGGCACGGCCCACAGCTATAGCAACATGGGCTATTTCCTGGTCGGCATGGTGATCGAAAAAGTCAGCGGCCAGCCTTATTTCGACTTCCTGCAGCGCCGCATCTTCACCCCGCTGGGCATGAACACGGCCGCCCTCGTCACAGCCCCGTCCACACCGGGCACGGAAGCGTCGGGCTACCTCTGGGACAACGGCTGGCAGCCTGAAAACGCCCTGTTCCCCGGCGACGACGACGCGGCCGGTGGCCTGCGCATGAGCGCGCCCGACCTGGCCAAATGGGACGCGGCCCTGTACGGCGAGCGCATCCTCACGCGCCAGTCGCGCGACACCATGTGGGCGCCGGCCGCGCTGAACGACGGCAGCACCGTGCAGTACGGCATGGGCTGGGTGCCGGACGCCATCAACGGCCACCCCTATGTGTGGCACAACGGCCAGGTGCAAGGCTTCCACACCCAGTTCGAGCGCCACTACCGCGAAGGCTTGACTGTGATCGTGTTCAGCAACCAAGGCGACGCGCTGCCCGAACGCATCTCGGCCGGCATCGTGGCCCGCATCAACCCCGCGCTGGCGTGGCAGATCGTGCCCGACCCGCAACCGCAAGTGGGCGCGCTGGCGCGCAGCCTGGTGGACGACGTGCTGGCCGACACCTTCCACCCCGAGCGCTACACGGCGGCCGAGGCGGCGCGGCTGGCCGACGGCGCGTTCGACGCCTATGCACGGCTGGCGCCCCGTTTCGGCGCGGTCGAGCAGTTCGGCCTGGTCGACAGCGGCGCTTACGACGGCGTGACCACCTACCGCTACCTGCTCAAATCGCATGACGACAGCGCGCTGCTGTTGCTCCAGCTCGACGCAACGGGCAAGGTCAGCGCGATGTACTTCAACTGATATTTCAACTGGCATCTCAACCGATGTCGACGGACGGCGCAAAAAAAAGCGCGCCGCCCTTGACGGCGCGGCGCGCATGCCTCATTATGCTGCCTCTGCCACAGAACACGCGGCGGAACAAGAGTTGAAGCAGTGCCCACGTGGCGGAATTGGTAGACGCGCATGGTTCAGGTCCATGTGCCGCAAGGTGTGGGGGTTCGAGTCCCT
>NZ_JBXANP010000016.1:0-130760 GCF_058801745.1 Rugamonas sp. GW822-FHT03B10
TACCGTTTGCCGCTCATACTCACTCCTTTAGCCTAGAATTATGGCTCAGGAGTGTCTACAAGAGTCGTGGCGATTCATATTGCATATAGGGCACCGATCAAGAAGGAAATTTCCATGGTTCGTGCAGACCGTATAGAAAGCAACTCGCCATCGTTTTCTGAAATATGGTATTTCATCATCAGCTAAACAATCCGGACAAAATTGTAGACCATACCCTCGTCGTTTTCGATGGTACATTTGAAGCACCAACACTCCGTTTAATATCCCAGCTGAGTGAAACTTGGGATACAACTTTCCTTCGTAGGATCTCAAGGTCGTATTGAGAACGGCTGCTGCAGGGGTACCAGTCCGCATAGCAAGCTCGTCAATTAACCATTGTGGTGCGAGGCGATCAATATCGCGGTTCCAAATTTGTCGACCGCCAAAGACAATATTGCAGAATGTCTGTGCCTTCATGCCATGCCCATGCGCCAAGCGCACGAGCCAACAAGAAAGCAATTCACCAGGTAAGGGTTTGTAGCGAATCGGCCAAAGTTGGGAGGAAAGTTTCCTCATAGTTAGAGTCGTTTATATTGCTTCCGTTTTGATGGTGGCACCCAACGTAGTGTGGAAATGCGATCCAGTGTGATTAGCTCGGCCCCCGTCCGAATAGCATCAACTGCCAGTTCCTTGACGAGGTCACACATGTCACCTAGGGTACCTTCGCTGCGAGTATGAATCGCCAGCATCATCTGTGGATCCTTCAGATTCGATGCCAGTTTGAGCGGCGCACGCAGCTCCAGCGTGGCCAACAACGAGCCGAATTCGTTGTTCGGTCTCCAAGTTGGGAGTTCCTCCGGCGTGAAGCGGCTCGACATTTGAGGATCGGTGTTGAAGGCGTTATACGCGTCCTCAATGCCGGCAGCAACAATACTGACCATAGTTTCATTGCCGAGACTTTTGAGCGCGTTGCGGAACTCCTGTTGCCGGTTCAGACTACCTGCAATTAAGTGGTGAATTTCATCAACGATCAACATGCGAACGTTCATCTGCCGAAATAGCCGTTTTATCTGAGAGTATTTTTCCGGGACTGATGCAGTCGGCTTGTAGGGCGTCATCAAGGCGTCTAGTATGCGGGTATAGAAATCCGATATGTCGGGCTTGGGCGGTGCCTCTACCATCACAACGGGGCAGATCGTAACTTCGCCTGCGGGATCAAGGTCTGGTTCATGCATTGACATAAAACGCTTGAGAATGGACGTCTTTCCGTTGAATGAAGGCGCGACCAGAAGCATGTTCGGCATACGGGTTATACGCGGATATTCCAGCAGCTCTTCCATACGCTCTAGGATGCGTTTTGCATCCCTGTAGCCCAGCCAGGCACCGGCCTGAATTGCATATATGCGCGCCTTATCCGACTGATCAATCAGCCCACGTGCGGCATCGTTAAGATGCGGATAATTGCCTTGATTTGGTATTGGCGTGTTAGTCATCGTCGAGCGGTAGTACTGCGTCCGGATCATAGCCGCGCACGGCCGGAGGTAAGTCACTGGGTTCCGATTTACTGACTTGGGGTAGAGCTTCGGCTGTTTCGCTGCGGGCTTTAGCATGCTGAGCGCGCCGCTGCGCCGCGCGCCGTGCCGATTTTGTTTTCTCGGCGGCATCGTCCTCAAGAGAACGCTGTTCAGTGAGCAATGCAAACACGGCCTTTTCATCCTCGTGAGAGATATTCCGTTCATCGGCCCGACGATGTGCTTCGCGCAATTCCCAAATACTTACCGGTGGCAGACTCGTGTCCCTGTAAGGGATCGAAAAATGGCGCCCGGCAATTTCATCAAAAAAATACAGCTGGCTGATGTCCCGTGGATCACGGTGAAAGCGGAATTTGCGTCCGTGGCGCGGGAATTCTGGATGCGGAGTGTTTATCCATGGCCGCAATACGTCATGATAGTAGTGCACGTCGTCGATGACCACTCCGTAGTTTTTGATCATCCGTTCTTTGAACGGCATGAAATCGATGCGCAGTTTTTCTTCGTCCAAGCGTCGTGCCGGTAGTCCACGACCTGGCTTGCCTTTCGTGCCAAGCAAACCCTCGCGCCATTTAGTCAGCGGGGTCGTTCCAATGCCAGCGTGAACCTTCCGGTGGTAGCGAGCGAAAAACAGAACTAGCCATTTTTCTAGCTCGCTAAAGGTCATGCAGGCATTCCCTTCAGCATCGTAGACACCCTTTTCGTCTGGACCGGAAAAGGTTGCACCCTTGACGGTCTTGAGCCCTTCGGACACCGTTCCCATCAGTCGCTCAATATGCGCACCGTACCTTGGCTTCTTAACCGGACGCAAATGAAGATCAATGTCATATTCGTTGCAGGCGAATTTAAGCATATCGCCGCGAAACTCACGTGCGTTATCCATATGCAGGATTCCCATGACACCCCAGTACGGCCAGTCAGCAGAAGTGGTTCCCAAACCAAGCCGGGATATCCACTTTTCCTTGGGCATGATCGCGTGCGAAATGCACATCCCTGCGGACATAGCCGATGGTGCGTCCAGCGTTAGATACATTCCGAGACATACGCGGCTATAGACATCGATAGCCAAAGTAATCCAGGCGCGGCGAATAGATTTGCGATGCACGTCGTCAACGATAATGACGGGCAGTAAGGTGTGATCGATTTGAACTAGGGCTAGTGGCCAATCGGCATCGGGAATCACGCCCTTGATGGGGTCAAACTGGTCGTGGGCTACCGCCTTACCCATACGACTTTGCACGCGTTCGCGGCCGTTAGATTGGTCAATGCGTATGCGAATCGTGTTGAGCGCAGGTAAACGAAGATTGGCATTGGAACACCGCCGTCTAATCTCTTCCACTGTTTTTGCGATGGATCTGTTTTGCTCGGTATCGTGAAAGTTCTCAATACAATCCATAATGATCGCGTCTACCTCGGCGGGTAGTCTTCCCTTGCCTTTGCCACCTCGGGCACTGAGGCTAGGCAATAGTGAGGATAGCAAACCGGTTTCGCGAAACGCTGCGGCCCACCGGTAGACTGTGGCCCTGCTGACGCATGCTTCTGCTGCAATCTTATCGGCTTTGGCACCAGAATGTTGATAGACGGGACTATCTAGAAGAGGCGCGATCTGGCGCCTACGCTCTTCGGCAACGCGCCATTCCTCGTCAGATATTTCCAACAGATCCCGCTTAGCTGCAGAAGCATTATCCGGAGTACCAATTTTCCTCGGTGGACCGAGGTCGCCAATTCTGAGCAGCACCTTCTCACCAGAAGCCACTTCCTTGGCGAGTACCAGGTTGAGGTCCGCCAGCGCCACAATGACATACTCCCGACCGTTGTCGACTACGGTCGCGCCTTCCTTCAGCCAGAGTTGCGTTGGTTCTTTGTATTTGTTGCTCATGCTGCTTCCGGCAATTTGAATAGGACGTCACTGTCGATCACGGCGTCCAGATTAATAATTAGCCGTCGCATGAGTACTAGATTCCAGATAATCGGGAGCCAGTACAGCTGTTCTTCATCGTTGACGGCCAAGCGCAGGAGCAGGCGCGGAAGGGAAGCTACACCGTCCATCTCGTTGACGAGATCAAGGATTTTTGTGCAGCTTTCATCGTCGGGGAAGATGTTGCGATATTCCCTAAGAAATTTGAGATTGATTAGGCGGACGGTGCGGATTTCCATTTCAGTGGTGAGCCCGAACTCCCAGTTGCGTTCGGCGGCGTACTGTTCTGCCGCTGCAAATTTAGGCGCGTATTTTTCAGCGTTTTTCTGGAGATCATCCGTATGCTTGATTTCGGTAAGAAAGGGCTTGCGAACTTTTCCAGTGGCGGCGTTCGCATGAAAATGTACGAGGACATCAGGGGTATAGCCTCTTGCTACACCAGGTACAGGAATATTGACCGGCTGCTCCTCAAAACTTTCAACTGCATCATCAAAGTCCAAGAGCATCATGTATTCCTTTTCCAATAGGGACTCGAAGCTGCCCATGCTTCCGTTCTTTCGGCTGGCGAAGCTGCCGGTGACGGTCAGGTGATTCTTTGGTATTTTGCGAACTGGCATACGGTCATTTTCGTATTGATGTAGCGGAGAGTATTGTCTTTTCAAACCACTCAGCGAAGTTCTCGATTTCGGAAATTGCAGTCGACAACTGCTCTTCACTCACGTGTACGGTCGCGGGGATCATCCAGGATTTATCGCCGTCAATGTCTGCGAATAAGGCAAACTCCGTTTCGCTCACGAAAAATGGGCTACGCAATTTTTTGAAATCCGAATTTGAGTACTGCGCGCGATGGCTAGTAATAGAGGATGGATGGGCTATGCTGTTACGTGCAAGTATCACCTCTTCTAGTAACTGGACGTTGGCAGGGCTAGCTGTGAAATCAATCTGAAAATTATCGAAAAAATGAACGCCATATCCGCCGAGCCATCCGTTCTTGAAAGCTACTTTTTTCGTTGCGGCATTGATGGGAACACGGCTCTGCCTTACCCAGGATTCGAGATACAAATGGAGCGCAGAGGCAAGCATGGAAATGCATGAATATGCCAGCACATGCAGGGACTCATCGGCTTCGATCCATTCATCAAGAAATGCGGGTTCATCATCTTCGCTATACGGTGGTACAAACGGCTCCTCTTGAGCGGTGATCAATCGCTTGCGCTCGACATAAGGCGTAGATGCAGTGTCGTAAAATTGGCGCACGAAATTCACGCGTGATTTAAAGAAATAATAGATATCCATCAGCGGTTCCCTTTTTGTTTTTTCGACGCGACGTCAATGAAATCGTTTGGGGTGGCGACTTGAATGTATCTATCATAGGGACCCAAGGCGGAATTGCTGTTGATCCGCATCCACCTGGTAGCCCATCGCTCGATAACCTCGTTGGCGCTTTTCCCACATTCTGTAGAGCTGAGGATGATCCTGCTCGACGTAGTCGTAAATTAGGATATCGGTTTTGCTCGCATGGTCGCGATGCAAACGACCGGCATACTGCTGCAGCGTCCCTGTCCACGAGATTGGAAGCGTCAAGATCAAGGTATCTAATGGGGCATGATCGAAACCTTCGCCGACCAGTTGAGCACTGGCCAGTAAAATGTGTGGGGCATCTTCGGGCAATTCTGCCAGGGCTTTGATGATCGCCTGGCGCTCTTTGGCCTTCATGCGCCCGTGCAGCATGAAGCATGGGTATTCGACATTCGCAAAGTGCGTATGCAGTAGGTCGAGGTGTTCTGTTCGTTTGGTCAGTAACAATACCTTCCGTCCATTTCTCAACGCGCTGATCGCGTCGGCGACGATGCGTGCGTTTCGATCGCTGTCCTCGGCCAGAAGTCGGATGACTTCCTGAATGCTGGCGTGCGGTGAAATCGATGGCGTCGGAAGGTGACGGACGCGGACCATGAGTTGATCCGGGACATGTGCTGGACTCTTGGCGATATTCCTGACGGGGCCGGATTGCATGAAGATGATCGGGTGGTGGCCATTGCTGCGAACAGGGGTAGCGCTGAGTCCGAGAACATAGCGTGAGCTAGCTTGCTTCAAGACGGCTTCGAACGTTTCTGCTGTTAAGTGGTGTGCCTCATCAATGATAACCTGCCCGTATTGGCTGAATAGCTCAGGAAGGTCCTCGCGGCGTGCAAGGCTTTGAATGACCGCGATGTCGAGTAGTCCAGTCGACTTCTTTTTGCCTGCGCCGATAAGGCCAATCTTCTGGTCGTCCAATCCGATAAAGCTTCCAAGTCGCTCCTGCCATTGCCGCATCAAGTCGGCGCGGTGGACAATGACCAAGGTGCTCACTTTTCTCTTGGCAATAATGGCCGCTGCGGTGACCGTCTTTCCAAATGCGGTCGGCGCAATCAGCATGCCGAAATCATGTTTTACGACTGCATCGAGCGCTTCCTGTTGATCCTGGCGAAGCACGCCTTGGAACGTTGCGTTTATTGGCTTTCCCGTCGAGCGTGCGTCGCTCAGACGGAGTTCAATTTTGTTGACGGCGAGCAGAGCCTCAACATCACTTAGACAGCCTCGCGGCAATGACACGAATTTTTCATGGTTCTCTGCGCGACTGATAATTCGAGGCGTATTCCAGGTGGACCTGAGCGTTGCCTGAAGCTTGTAGAAGTCGGGATTTTGAAACGCCGCAATGCGAATCAGGCGGTTCATCAGCGATTGCGGCAGGCCAGCTTTTTCAATGAATAATTGCGCTGCGATTGTCGCCTTGATAGCTTTCGGCATGATGCCGTTAAGTTTGACATCAGGTTTGGCAGGGCGGACCCATGGCGCATCGGCATTCTCTTCCGGTACCTCGGCGTATGCGATGTCCAGCGGGTGGCGGTCGCCAACGAGCTTGGTCAACGCCGTTTCGATGCGGCTTTGTGGGAGGGGCTTGATGTTTTCCAGAAATGCCCACTGGTCAGGGAGCTGTTGCAAGTCCGCATCGACAAAGACACTACGCCCGAGATCGCGAGGCTCCTTTTGCAGCGGCAAGGCAATTAGGTTGCCAAATCCGCCTTTCGGCATGGTGTCTTGATTTGGGAAAAGACGGTCATAAGATTTTAGAGTCAACTGCCGGGTGCGAGCGCAGGTTGCGCTAATTAGTGCGGCTCCGAGCCGCCGCACGTCCCTTGCTGGCGTCGCGTTCGCAAAGAAAAGCCAAAGATGTGCGCCGGAGCCGGAGCGCGAAATTTCCAATGCCGCAGGGAGATCGTTTTCAACGCAGGTTTTCAATACCGCGCGCGCGTCCTCGCGCCAATCTGCGTCGTCGAAATCGATAGCAAGAAAATAGCATCGGTTATCGAGCAGAAGCGGATAGACACCGGCAGTGATCTCACCCCTGAGATGTCGGAAGACGACGTAGTCGGTGACGGGCGCAAACAAGCTATGGCTGCACTCGCTGCATTTTATTCTCGGCTTTTCGCAAACGCCGCGACGCCATTCATTTGCACAGACGGGGGAATATCCGGGTTTTTCCGTCGTCTTGCTTATCCAGCGGACAGGGTAGATATCCTCCCGACCACGAAAGAGCCGTCGGAAGAGCTTGACCTTCGCCTCGGGCGATAATTGGCTGGAATCACGTTGGATCACCGGCGCGGCGGCCACCATTGAGAGCGGCGCCGCAATGCCATGCATGGCCAGCAGCGCTTTCAATGCTGCATTTTCAGCGCGTAGCTGAGCGATTTCCGCGTCGATCTTTGACATGCGAGGCTAGTTTTGCGACTATGGATATAAACGCCCATCGAAAATCAAGATCGAGTACGGGGCGTTCCTAGGTGTTGGTGCAACCTCATGGACGTTGTCTCGCCAACTTCTGGAGAAATATACGTCAAAATTCCTAAATTGTCTCACTCCTGCATTATTGTTAGTTTATCAATTAATGATTTTGTTCACCTACTTATAATTCATATGCCCAACACGGATAAAATACATTTGCAAGATATGTCAGGTTTAGTAAAAGACTCTTTTATGGTATTGATCGACATGTCGTTGACAAGTGTTGAATCATTTAAATTTGACAATTTAATTGATGAATTTTTACACCTGTTTATGGTCGATTCTTCAGAAATTGTAAGTAAGCTTCTTATCACAGATAAGTTTCATCTTTATAAATCGTTTTGGAAATCTATTCTAGAGTGTTTGTACAAAAAATATCTGCCGCAACATGAGTATATATTTGATTGGCATATTGAAATTAGTCCATACACGCTCAACATTTGCGATTTTTCAAAAAATCTTGGCTCGGATGCTGAATTAATTCTCTTAAAACGGTTATTAAAAATTTCGGATGATGAAATTGAGCAAAACTACGCCGACATATTAATTCAGCTCGGTGTGCCGGAATTTGTCAAAATCGACTCAATGATTCCTGCAGATCGATTGCCAACGAAACGCACCGATCAGCTACGCCTGCTATTTCGTTTGATGAATTTTCCACCTTTAGAAGAACTATCGGTGTTCTTCAAAACGTACGGTGATCATATTAACCGACAAAATAGAGAATTATCGAAGGTTTTTCCGGGAATGAATGTTTCAGAGAATTTTAGTTTTGCGTTCCAAGGTGCACTTGGAGCGACTTTCTTCTGTATTGATCATGCTTCTTTTAAGCGTCGCGGTCTGAGTGGAATTGAATCAGATCTCGCTAATCCTGAATTTAAACAGGAATTCGAAGAAATTAGAGCAGCCTCGCTTGCGTCTGCCGAAACCCTCAAAGATGTATCGATATGTCCGTGTTGTGGTGAGCCACAAGAAATAACTATACCTGAAGAGGTGGCTCAATATATGCTGCTTATTAATAATAGAAAGTTAGCGAAGAGAGCAGGTCTACAATATTCATTGGATTTTATGATAGCGCAGAAGAAGCTTGTTGTTGAGGCGGTTACTTCGATTATTACGAAAATCAATGATGTGGCAAAACCTGATTGCTTGATTCTAGTCGAAGGCGAAAGTGAAGAGATTTCTATTCCGATTTTAGCGCTGAAAAGTGGTCTATTTTTAACAAAAGAAAACATTAAAGTATTTAATGCAAAATCTAAGCAAAAACTAGAGGCAGAATTCATGAGTCAAAGAGAAAAATTTCCTTTGATGAAAATGATATGTTTATTAGATTCGGACGCTCTGAAAGAGGCTGAAAATATTTCGCGCCTAGTAAAAGATAATCGAGATAAGTATCATCTAATCCACATAAAAAAAGGTTGCTTTGAGGATTTGTTCAATCTCTCAAAATCAGTTGAAATATTAAATTTGATGTACCCGGATGGCAAATCAATTCTGATTGAGGATTTTGATACGTCTAAGGATTTTGGACAAAATATCGGTCGTATTTTACACGACAAAAAAAAGGCTAAGTTCGACAAGGTAAAATTCGCCAAATTGATCTCTTCATCCATTGAGGTTAAGGACATACCAATAGAAGTAAAGGACCTACTTGAGGCAGCTAAGAAATTCGCGATCAAACCCAAATTTCTGTCGAAGAAATAGCCCTGCTGAAGGCCATGCATGCTCAATCTCCCACGTGCCCTCCAAACATTCATTTTGTAGTGAAAGGAGGTCCCATGGCGGCGAGCGATTGCGTGCAGCCCTGCCCGACATGTCGTTGCCAATTGCCTATCATTTTGGCTTACAATCCCAATAACCATCTTCGGCGATGGTGGGGCAATCTAACGGCGTTAATCGGCGACTGGAGCGATGGTGCACTTTACTGGCTTCGCCGGAGGAAGAAATGAATAATATTCGTTAGACCGCTCGTCTAAAAAAGGAAGCTTGCGTATGACAATGGTTGACGCACGAAGCCGACACCATTTCCAGCGCGTAAGTCGGCCCGAGTTCGTTGATCGAGGGCGGCAAGTCGCTCGGAGAAGCGAGTTCTCCATTGCGAGGTGGAACCGTGACCGATCCTAATGCACAAGCCTTTAGGGACTTGGCGGAGGCCCATCTCGGAGCCATCCTCAAGGCATTGCCGAGCGATCGTATGGATCGTTTTGCCCTTTTCATTGAAGTGGTCCGAGCGATGGACTACTGGGGAACGCATGCTCCAGGCCTGATCGGCAACAGCGAGAAAGTCGCGCAATCGATCGACCTGATGTATTGGGGATGGAACAGAGCTGTCGCGGAACTCTTTGAGCCAATAGACAAGACAGATGCCTTCCCTCTGAGGGAAAGCACACACGAATCGCGTGTATTCGCAGCTGGCCTCATGCAAGAATTCGGCAAGGTTTCGCTATTGCGTCGCTTGGCCGACATGTGTGAGCGGGGCATTGTGGCTGTTACAAGAGATGCTGACGAGTTCCAAATTCACATGGGCGAAGACGCGCGAGCACAGTTTGCTGATGCTCAAGAGTCGGGCCGCCTGAAAGCCGCAGAAGCGCTGTTGCCTGCGTCGAGCGCGGGTTGGACGATGGCTTTGATGCGCGACGCCTTGCGTTTCCCCAATATGCCGGGCAACTACATGGCTGCGGCCGATGTGCCGCTCAAAAAGTGGTATAGGCCCGATATCGAGGAACTCATCAAGTCACTAGTGAGGCCTTGGGACACTGGACGAGGCGTGATGGTGGCCTACGACGCTCGCATTGAGGTCGATAAGCACTACATGGCTGAAGCTTTGTCGCTAGCGACGCATTGGCGCGAGGCCTCGGGCATACACCCCGAGGCGATGTTGGGCTCAATCACCGGTGCCGACATCGCAGGCGTGGGTGCCTCGCTCATTAGCCTTCACTCCAAGCATTTCGCCTGCGTGTCAGTGGCGAAGAAGATGTATAACCATGTGTCCGTCGGTCAAAGCTTGACCATCTGGGGGCCACGAGCCGCCTTGGAGGAGTCGATTTCCATCATGAGCGGACGCCCCGGGCCTGTCGTCCATAGCGTATTCAATGCGCTGGCGATGACATCAGAGCAGGCAAAGAAGCTATACGATCACTCTACCCCCTTGATTCCCTTACTCTTTGACCTAGGCAATGGCTTCATCTTGCGGCCGGTGTCGTGCTTGACCCGAAACCCCTTCACAGCTGCTAAAACCCAGCAACAGTGGTTAGACCCGCGTACTGAACACGCAGTCGCGGCTGACCGCGAGAATTGGATGCGGGAGCATCTCTACGCGATGTTCCGTGGTCGGCGCTACATTTGTTTCCCTGGTAACCTCAAGTTGCGTCATAAAGGGGCAGTCTTGACGGATATCGACGCGGCAATCTATGACCGGCTTACCGGCGATGTCGGGATCTTCCAGTTGAAGTGGCAAGATTATTCAACCAACGACGTTCGCCAACTCCGAAGCAAAGCTGCGAATCTCTCAGCTGAGCTGACTGACTGGTCTGAGAAGATAATGTCGTGGATTAAGGAAAACGGTATTTCGGCACTCGATCAGTCGCTGCGGCTTAAACAGAAACGTCGTGAAGGGGTCAAAGGTGTCTTGATCTTTGGCATTTCAAGATCTTCTGTCCGCACGCAGGGCTACGGTGTTAAGACAGATGCACCTTCTTTGGCAATGGCGGTGTGGCCGCAGTTTATCCGTGCACGCATGGAAGTTGGCCCTTCTGAGCGTTCCTTGCGAGATATCCATGCGCGACTTCTCGAAGAGTATGAGCAGGTGCCTGACCTCCGTCCGATGCCGGTTTCGATACGAGTTACCGGCGCGACGCTCCACCTTCAGGATTTTTGGAACCGCACAGACAATGATCCCTCGAAATTTGTCTCATGAACTTCTAAAAATTGTCTCATCAACTTCTGGATAAAATCGCATGAAAGCGCCCCAATTGTCTCGTGAACTTCTGACTGCTCACAGCTGGCGAATAAGCGCCACCGCGCGTCGCCGCAAGTGCAAGGCCGCTGATGTCAGCGGCCTTTTTTGTGCGTGTTGGGCGCCGCGCCACGTGTTTGGGAGAAAGTTGCTATCATCGTCGCTACGCACGGGTCCATCCCGTGGCGCAACCCGCCCGCAACCGATTCCGACCCCAGCTCCCATGAACGACAACAAATTCACCCCCGCCTATTTCAACCAGTTCGGCGTCGGCACCTTGCCGGCCCACCTGGGGATCGTCGTCACTGAGGTGCGCGAAGGCAGCGTGACGGCCGAATTCGAGGTCACGCCGCAGCACCTGGCGCCCAACGGCTACCTGCACGCGGGCAGCGTGGTGACGCTGGCCGACACGGCCTGCGGTTACGCCTGCGTGGCCCACCTGCCCGAAGGCGCGGCCAGCTTCACCACCATCGAACTGAAATCGAACCACCTGGGCACGGCGCGCGAAGGGACGGTGGTGGCCACGGCCACCGTGGTCCATCTGGGCAAGACCACCCAGGTGTGGGACGCCACCGTGCGCAACAAGGCCAGCGGCAAGACCATGGCGCTGTTCCGCTGCACGCAGATGCTGCTGTACCCGAAATAAGGAGCCGACATGGGACGATCGATTGCGCGGGCGGGCCTGGCGCTGCTGCTGCCGGCCGCGCTGGCCACGGCGCAGCCGTCGGCCCCGGACGATGCCGTCTACCGGGGACTGGGCGGACAGGATGGCATCCGCAAAATCGTCGCCACCTTCATTCCGCTGGTGCTGGCCGATCCCGTGATCCGCGACACGTTCGAGGATTTCGACATGGAGCAGCTGGCCCAACGTCTGGCCGAGCAGTTCTGCGAAGTGGGCGGCGGCCCCTGCGCCTACACCGGCAAATACCGCGACAAGACCATGGACGGCGTGGGCACCGTGCGCGACATGACGACCGTGCACCAGGACCTGAAGATCACCGACACCCAGTTCAACGCGCTGGCCGAGGATTTGCAACTGGCCATGGCGCGCAACGGGGTATCCAACGGCGTCGCCAACCGCCTGATCGCGCGGCTGGCGCCGATGCGCGCCATGATCGTCACAGCGCGCGCCGAGCCAGGCCGGCCGGACCTGGGCAAGTTCCTGGCCACGGGCGGCGTCAGCCAGCTGGAAGGCGCGGCCGGCGGCGGCCTCACCCCGTGGGCCCTGATCGCCGGCTACGGCAGCCGCGACAGCTGGGGCGCCAACGCCCACTACACGTGGGTGCGCACGCAGGACTATGCGCTGGGCAGCGGCGGCGTGGCCGTGGGCGTGGCGGACCGGCTGGAATTGTCGCTGGCCGAGCAGACCTTCACGGGCAGCCTGGCGCCGCTGGACCACCTCCGGCTGCGCCAGGACATCGTCGGCCTCAAGCTGCGCGTGGCCGGCGATGCCGTCTATGGGCAGGACAGCGCGATGCCGCAACTGGCCATCGGTGTGCTCTACAAGCGTGACAAGAACGTGGGCGGGCTGGGCGCGCTGGGCGTGACGGACGTGCGCCAGCTGGGCGCGCGCGAGGACCACGGTTACGACTACTACGTGGCGGCCACCAAGCTGCTGCTCGACCACAGCCTGCTGCTGAACGGCACGTTGCGCGCCACCCGCGCCAACCAGATGGGCTTGTTGGGCTTTGGTGGCGACCGCGGCGACAGCATGCGCCTGATGCCGGAAGTGTCTGTGGCGTGGCTGGCCGACCGCAAGCTGGTGCTGGGCGTGGAATACCGGCGCAAGCCGCACAACCTGAGCGTCGATGACGAGAAGGCCTATTACGACGCCTTCGTCGCCTGGTTCCCCAACAAGCACGTGTCGGTGACGGCGGCCTACGCGGTGCTGGGCGATATCACGGTGTTCAATCCGGTGCGCCAGCGTGGCCCCTACGTGTCGCTGCAGGCTGGCTTCTGACGTAAAAAAAGGAGCCGGCGGCTCCTTTTTTTAACCTTGCAGGGCTTTTTCCAGCAGCTTGTGCAGGGCCGGGAATTCCGGCTGGCCCACGTAGCGCTTGAGGATCTTGCCATCCTTGTCGATGACGAAGGTGGTCGGCGTCATGGCCACGTTGCCGTAGGCCTTGGCCGCGTCGCCGGCCACGTCCAGCGCCACCTTGAACGGCAGCTGGCGCGTTTCGGCGTAGTTGACGACGTAGTTGGGCGGGTCGTCCTTCATGGCCACGGCCACGAATTCCAGCCCCTGCGACTTGTACTTGTTGTACGTTTCCACCATCTGCGGCATCTCGGCCACGCAGGTGGCGCACGACGTGGCCCAGAAATTGACCATCACCACCTTGCCATGCAGGCTCTCCGGCGAAATCTTCTCGCCCTTGATGCTCATGAACGTGACGGCCGGCGCGCTGCTGCGCTGGTTCAGCGTGGCGTAGGCGGCCAGGCCGGCGCCGGCCAGCAGCACGGCTGCCAGCGCGGGCTTGAGCCAGGCCTTGGAGGAGGAAGTTGTCGCTTGCATGGTCGGGATCGGCTACTTATGCCATTTAGGGCTGCGAAATCAGGTACGGATCATTATAGACCCGCTTTCTTAAGCGTGCCTTGCGGCCGTCACTGGCCGCCGCCCTGCGCCGCCTGGGCAGGCGTGGGCTTGGGCTGGTAGGTCTTCCATTCCTCTTCCGAGATGTATTCGAACACCTTGACCACTTTGGTCACGCCGCTCACGCCGCGCGCCACCTCGGCCGCGATGGTGCCTTCACGCTGGGTCACGCGGCCCATCAGGAACACGGCGCCGCGCTCCGTCACCACCTTGAAGGTGTTGGCCGAGATGTCCTTCTGGTCCACCAGGCTGGCCTTGACCTTGGTGGTGATCAGCGCGTCGTTGGAGCGCGAGGTGAAGCTGCTCAGACCCGCGATCTCCAGTTCGTTCACGGTCGAGGCCACGCCCTCGATGCCGCGCACTTCACGCTCGACCTGCTCCTTCATGGCCTGGTCGCGCACCTCGCCCGTCAGCAGGGCGCGGCGGTTGAAGCTGTTGATGTTCACGTGGCCGGCGTCGCCCACCAGGTTGTGCACCTTGATCTCGGCCTTCACCACGATGGCCTGGTCTTCCGTCTGCGCGCCGAAGGTGCGGCGGTCGGAGGCGGCCACGGTGCCCACCACGGCGCCGCCGACCATCATCTCCACGCAGCCCGACAGGGTCGCCAGCATGGCGCCGCACAGCAGCGTCATGGCCAGCGGGCGTTGCCAGCGCCGGCCGGCGCGGGTATTGATCATTGGCTTACTCATTGACGTCTCCTCCGAATAGGGCGACATCGATGCCGTCGCAGATGCAGTGTATGGTCAGCAGGTGCACTTCCTGGATGCGGGCCGTGCGGTCCGCCGGCACGCAGATGTGGACGTCGGCGTCGGTCAGCATCTTGCCGATCGCGCCGCCGCCCTTGCCCGTCATGGCCACCACGCGCATCTCGCGCTCCAGCGCCGCCTCGATGGCCGCCATCACGTTGGCCGAATTGCCCGAGGTGGACAGCGCCAGCAGGATGTCGCCGGCCTGGCCGAACGCCTGCACCTGCTTGGAGAAGATCTCGCGGTAGCTGTAGTCGTTGGCCACGGCCGTCAGGATCGAGGTGTCGGTGGTCAGCGCCAGCGCCGGCAGCGGGAAGCGTTCGCGTTCGAAACGGCCCACCAGTTCGGCCGCGAAGTGCTGGGCGTCGGCGGCCGAGCCGCCGTTGCCGCACACGAGGATCTTGTTGCCGTTCGAGAGCGCGGAGAACATCATCTCGATCGCTTGCGAGATCGGCTGGGCGAGCACGGTGGCCGATTGGATTTTGAGTTCGGCACTTTCGTGGAAGTGCGACAGGATGCGTTGAGTATTCATAGTCGGCGATTATAGTGCAATGGCCGTGCCCGCCCCACAAGCGCTGAAAAAAATGCTTACATTTGCAGCACGTTGCGCAGCCAGCGCAACTGGCCGCCGTCGATGGCCACCACGTCGAAGCGGCACGGCGGCAGCGGCGCGCAGCGCAGCAGGTAGACCTGGGCCGCGCGCACCATGCGCTGCTGCTTGCGCGCCGTGATGCTGGCGGCGGCCCCGCCATGGCGCGCGTCGGCCCGGCGCCGCACTTCGACGAACACCAGGTGGGCGCCGTCGCGCATGATCAGGTCGATCTCGCCGCCCTTGCACAGGAAATTGCGGGCCACCAGCGTCAGCCCGTGCAGCGTCAGGTGGGCCAGCGCCTCGTCCTCGCCCTGCGTGCCGAGCCGCTGCCGGTCGGTGCGGGCCATGGCGCGCTCACGGCGTCACAGGCTGCGGCACGCCGTTCTTGTACACGGCGGCCTGCTCGATGCGCTCGAAGCTGGCCGGCCCCATGCCGAAGCTGACCGTCAGCCGGCCCGTCACGCCGTCGAGCTGGAAGCGCACGCCCGTGTGGTGGCCGATCTCGCGCGCCACGCGGTAGGCGTCGATGCCCAGCGCGTACAGCCGCTCCAGGTCGGCCGCGCCGGGCTTGCGTTCCTCGGGCTGGGGCGGATGGGGATAGACCATCACGGCCGGATGGTCGGCCTGCAGCTGCCACGGCAGATCGAGCAGGCGCACGCCGTCCAGCTCCTGGGTGGGGAAGCTGTTGCCGTTGCCGGGGTTGAGCGACGAGGTGCCGTAGATGGGCGGCGGCTCCGGCAGCGCCCCGTCGAGCGCGCCGCGCAGCTGGCGGGTCTGGGACGCGTCCAGCGCCGCGAACAGCAGGCCGGGCGGGTCCGTTTGCAGGCGCGCGCGCAGCTGCACCAGTTCGGGGTCGTTCAGGTAGCCGTTGGCCGCGCCCAGTTCCACCGTCCTGACGGCCAGCCCCTGGCGCTGCCACTGGCTGGCGAAGGCGGCGGCGATGCGGCGCTGCCACGGCGTGCCGGTGGCCAGCACCAGCGCGCTGGCGCCCGGATGTTCGCTGGACGCCCAGTTGGCGGCCTGGCGCGCCTCCTCCTCGATCGACAGGCCCATCGCCAGCATGCGCGGCGGCAGGGGCGGCTGGCCCGGGTTGCCGTAGCCGTCGGGCGTGTTGAGGGCGATGGTGGGTTTGCGCAGCAGCGGGCTGGCGGCCAGCGCGCCGACGGCGGAGCGGCCCAGCGGGCCCACGACCAGGTCCGCCTGTTCCTGGGCGCTGGCGTAGGTGGCCAGCACGTCGCTGGTGGCGTCGCCGGTGTCGGCCACGGTGACGGTCACGCCGTCGCGGTCGCGCTCCCAGGCGGCCAGGAAGCCGGCTTTGACGGCGGCGGCGGCCTGGCCCAGCGTGTCCGAGCGCAGCGGTAGCAGCAGCGCCACGCGCAGCGGGGCGTTGGAGGGGATGGCGTCCATGTCGGCCACCGGCGCGCTGGCGGCGGCCGGGGCGGAGGACAGCGACGGCAGCGCGGTGCCGGTCGCGCCGGACTGGCCGCCGACGCCGGGCATGGCGACGGCGAAGGTTTCGGCCGGCCGTGGCGGCGGTTCGGGCGCGGGCCGGGGCGCCGGCACGGCGACGGGCGCGGGCGGCGGGCTTGTAATTGAGGTGATAGGCGCGCACAATCGCCCGGGCGCGCCGCAGGGCGTGCTGCAGCCGGCCAGTCCGGCCGCAATGCCCAGCAACAGCAATCTCACACTCTTAGCCAGCATCCTGCCTCCCATGACCGTACCTGATTCCAGCACCATCGCCAACCTGCCCGTGATGGGCGAAACGGCGCACCAGACCTATCCTAGCGCAACATTGTACGTAGTGGCGACCCCGATCGGCAATGTGACGGACATTAGCCTGCGCGCGCTGCATGTTTTGAGCCTGGTCAACGCGGTGGCGTGCGAGGACACCCGCAACACGGCCCAGCTGATGACCCGCTTCGGCCTGCACAAGCCCTTGATCGCGGCCCACCAGCACAACGAGCGCGAGGTGGCCGACACGCTGATCGCGCGCCTGCAGGCGGGCGAACGGATCGCGCTGGTGTCGGACGCGGGCACGCCGGCCGTGTCCGACCCCGGCGCCCGCATCGTGGACGCCGTGCGGACGGCCGGCCTGCGCGTGCTGCCGCTGCCGGGCGCCTCGGCGGCCGTGACGGCGCTGTCGGCCAGCGGCTTGGTGAACGACCAGTTCTATTTCGTCGGCTTCCTGCCGGCCAAGGCCAAACAACGCGAAACGTTCCTGCAGTCGCTGCGGAGCGTGACGGCCACCATGGTGTTCTACGAGGCGCCGCACCGCATCCTCGATTGCGCCGGCGCGCTGGCGGCCGTGTTCGAGCCCGAACGCCAGGTGGTGTTCGCGCGCGAGCTGACCAAGATGTTCGAGGAAATCCACCGTTGCCCGCTGTCCGAGGCCGAAGCGTGGATCAAGGCCGACCCGCACCGCGAGAAAGGCGAGTTCGTCGTGCTGCTGGCCGGCGCGCCCGCCGCCGACGAGGCGCAGGACGCGGAGGCGGAACGCATCCTGTCCATCCTGCTGGCCGAATGCCCGGTCAAGCAGGCGGCGTCGCTGGCGGCGCAGATCACGGGGCGCAAGAAGAACGCGCTGTACGAACTGGCGCTGCGGATGAAGGCGGACGGCGGCGAATAAGTGGGCTTTGTGTTGCATCAAGCTTGGAATTTCTGCCATTTCGCCTTGAATTATTCGCGCCATGGTACATACTGATTGGCACGCCCCTTGACGGATCGTACCTGAGCCTGTATGATTCTCTTTATTCGGAGTGTAGCGCAGCCCGGTAGCGCATCTGGTTTGGGACCAGAGGGTCCAAGGTTCGAATCCTTGTACTCCGACCAAAATTTAAAACCCCGTGTGATGGAAACATCACACGGGGTTTTTCCTTTTGCGGCGTGATGCTGATGCCGCTGAACTAAAGTCGTCTTACCCGCGCAGGCGGGTACCCATAGAACGCTTGCGCCTTGGGGGTCTGACCCCCAAGGGGTCTGACCCCGGTTTTTGCCCCTGGTCAAGCCGCGCGCTTGGCGGCGATGGCGTTGCCGGCCCGGCTGGCGCCTTTGCGGCCCAGGAATTGCGAGATGAACTGGCCGGCGTCGACCACGATGTCGAGATCGATGCCCGTTTCCACCCCCAGCCCCTGCATCATGTACAGCACGTCCTCGGTGGCCACGTTGCCGGTGGCGCCCTTGGCGTACGGGCAGCCGCCCAGGCCGGACACGGACGAGTGGAAGATGGCGATCCCCACTTCCATGCTGGCGTAGATGTTGGCCAGCGCCTGGCCGTAGGTGTCATGGAAGTGGCCGGACAGGCCGTCGACCCGGAACGCGGCGATGGCGCGCTCCATCACGGCCTGCGTCTTGCGCGGGGTGGCCACGCCGATGGTGTCGGCGATGTCGATCTCGTCGCAACCGAGGTCGCGCATGCGGCCCACCACGTCGGCCACGGCGTCCAGCGGCACCTCGCCCTGGTACGGGCAGCCGAAGGCGCAGCTGATGCTGCCGCGCAGGCGCAGGCCGTTATCCTTGGCGGCCTTGGCCACGCCTTCGAAACGGGCGATCGACTCGGCGATCGAGCAGTTGATGTTCTTCTGCGAGAACGCCTCCGAGGCCGAGCCGAAGATCACCACCTCGTCGGCGCGCGCGGCCAATGCCGCCTCGAAGCCCTGCATGTTGGGCGTGAGGGCCGAGTAGATCACGCCCGGCTTGCGCACGATGGCGTCCATCACCTCGCGGCTGGTGGCCATCTGCGGCACCCATTTGGGCGAGACGAACGACGCCGCTTCGATGTTCTGGAAGCCGGCGCTGGTCAGGCGGTTCACCAGTTCGATCTTTACCTCGGCCGGGACGTTCTCCTTCTCGTTCTGCAGGCCGTCGCGCGGCCCCACTTCGACGATCTTGACTTGCTTGGGCAGGCTCGCTTGCTTGTTCATGTGTTCAATATCCCAGGTTGCGGTCGACGATGCCGTCGACCAGTTCGCCGTTTTCGATCTTGCGGATTTTTTCCGCGATCTGCTGCACGCTTTCGCGGCGCAGCGTGAGCGCGGAGATGTGCGGCGTGATGGTGATGCGCGGCTCCTGCCAGAACGGGTGCTGGGCCGGCAGCGGTTCGTTGCGGAACACGTCCAGCGTGGCGCCGGCGATGTGGCCGGCCTTGATCAGGTTGAGCAGGTCCGGTTCGGCCAGATGGGCGCCGCGCGCCACGTTGATCAGGTAAGCCCCCTGCGGCAGCTTGGACATGTTGCTGCGGTCGATCAGGTTGCTGGTGTCGGGCGTGAGCGGCAGCATGCACACCAGCACGCGCGTGCCGCGCAGGAAGGTGTCGAGTCCGGCCGGGCCGTGGTAGCACTGCACGCCGGCCACGTTCTTCTCCGTGCGGCTCCAGCCGCGCAGCGGGAAGCCGAACGGCGCCAAGGCTTTGAGCACCTGGCTGCCCAGCGCGCCCATGCCCAGCACGCCCACCGTGAAATCCTCGCGGTGGTACTGCGGCAGCGGGGCCCAGGTGCCGGCCCGGGCCTGCGCCTCGTACGTGTCGAAGCGGCGGAAGTAGCGCAGCACGGCGTGCACCACGTATTCGGCCATCTGCGCGCCCATGCCGGCGTCGCCCAGGCGGATGATGGGCACGTGGCGCGGCAGCGCGTCGCCGAACTTGAGCAGCGCGTCCACGCCGGCGCCCGTGTTGAAGATGGCCTTCACGTCGGCCAGCTCGGGCAGCATGGTTTCCGGCGGCGCCCACACGACGGCGTAGTCGCACGGCGGGGATTTCTCGCCCGCGTGCCAGATCGCGACCTCGGCCTCCGGCAGGAATTTGCCGAAGTCCTTGATCCACGGCTCGGTCTTGCCGTCCGCGCGGTGCAACAGGATGCGCATGATGCCCTCCGCTTACGCCGCCGCCTTGAAGGCCAGCAGCGGCGCGCCGTCCGCGACCTGGTCGCCGACGTTGTACAGGATTTCCTCCACCAGGCCGTCGTGCGGGGCGGCGATGGTGTGCTCCATCTTCATCGCCTCCATGATCACCAGCGCCTCGCCCTTCTTGACGTCCTGGCCCTTGGCGGCCAGCACGGCCACCACCTTGCCCGGCATCGGCGCCGTCAGGCGGCCGCCCTCGGCCTCGCTTTCGCCGGCGTGCGCCATCGGGTCATTGTAATGCAGCGGATAGTGATGACCGCCCGTGAAAACGTGCAGCAACTCGCCGTCGCGGCGCACGGTGCCATGCACGGCCGTGTCGCCCAGTTTGATGCTGAGGTCGCAGCCGTCCTGCTGCATCAGGCCCAGCACCAGCGGTTCGCCGCCGTCGCGCGCGAACAGCCAGTCGGTGGCGCGGTAGGTGACGGCCGCGTGGTAGGCCTTGGCCGGCAGCGTGGCCGCGTAGTCGTCGCTGAACGACAGCGTGCGCGCGTATGGGAAGTTCATGCGCCAGCCCAGCGCCTGGCCCCACGGGTCGGCGCGGTTGGCGCCCGACTGGGCGGCCGCGGCGTCCTTCTCGGCCTCGATCAGGGCCACGGCGGCCAGCGCCAGCGCGCCCGACGGCGCCGCGTGGGCGGCCGGGAACAGGCTGTCCTGGTTGCGCTCGATCAGGCCCGTGTCGAGGTCGGCGCCGGCGAAGGCGTCGCCCTCCACCAGGCGCTTGAGGAAGGCGATGTTGGTGGCCAGGCCGACGATCTTGTACTGCGCCAGCGCCTGCGCCATGCGGGCCAGCGCCTGCTTGCGGTCGGCGCCCCACACGATCAGCTTGGCGATCATGGGGTCGTAGAACGGCGAGATGGCGTCGCCCTCGCGCACGCCCGAGTCGATGCGCACGGCGGCCGGCACGCCGGTCCCGGGCGCGCCGCCCAGCTCGAACGCGACGGCGGCCGGGGTGTCCAGGTGGCGCAGCGTGCCGATCGACGGCAGGAAGCCCTTCTCGGGATTCTCGGCGTAGATGCGGGCCTCGATGGCGTGGCCGTGGATGGCCAGTTCCTGCTGCTTGCGCGGCAGCGCCTCGCCGAACGCCACGCGGATCTGCCATTCCACCAGGTCGGTGCCGGTGATCATTTCCGTCACCGGGTGCTCGACCTGCAGGCGGGTGTTCATCTCCATGAAGTAGAACGAGCCGTCCTGGTTGGCGATGAACTCCACCGTGCCGGCGCCCACATAGCCGACCGCCTTGGCGGCGGCCACGGCCGCCTCGCCCATGGCGGCGCGGCGCTCGGGCGGCATGTTGGGCGCCGGCGCCTCCTCCAGCACCTTCTGGTGGCGGCGCTGCACCGAGCAGTCGCGCTCGAACAGGTAGATGCAGTTGCCATGGGTGTCGGCGAACACCTGGATTTCGATGTGGCGGGGGCGCAGCAGGTATCTCTCGGCCAGCACCTTGTCGTCGCCGAAGGAGCTGATCGCTTCACGCTTGCACGAGGCCAGCGCCGCCTTGAAGTCGGCCGCGTGTTCGATCACGCGCATGCCCTTGCCGCCGCCGCCGGCCGAGGCCTTGAGCAGCACCGGGTAGCCGATGCGGTCGGCCTGGGTCTGCAGGAAGTCGGCGTCCTGCTCGTCGCCGTGGTAGCCGGGCACCAGCGGCACGTTGGCCTGTTCCATCAGCGACTTGGCGGCCGACTTGGAGCCCATGGCGCGCATGGCCGACGCGGGCGGGCCGATGAACACCAGGCCGGCGGCGGCGCAGGCGTCGGCGAATTCGGCGTTCTCGGACAGGAAGCCGTAGCCGGGGTGGATGGCCTGGGCGCCCGTGGCCAGCGCCACTTCGATGATCTTGTCGCCGCGCAGATAGCTTTCCTTGGCCGGGGCGGGGCCCAGCAGCACGGCCTCGTCGCACACGGCCACGTGCTTGGCGTTGGCGTCGGCCTCGGAATAGACGGCGACCGTCTTGATGCCCATGCGGCGGGCGGTGGCGGCCACGCGGCAGGCGATTTCACCGCGGTTGGCGATCAGGATTTTTGTGAACATACGTCTCCTCTGTTCAGCGCGTGGCTGGGGTTGTTTTTTGGAGCCTGCTGCAAACCAGGGGCCGCCCCGAGGGTCGGACCCTTGATCGTCGACTGCTTCGGGCTTCGTTTAGCAGCCGCACTTCTCTTTTGGCGCCGATTCGAGCACGGTGCCGCGGGTTTTCAGGCCCAGTTTGTTCAGCAGCGCGCGGTCGTCCTCGGCCTCCGGGTTGCCGGTGGTGAGCAGCTTGTCGCCGTAGAAGATGGAGTTGGCGCCGGCCAGGAAGCACATCGCTTGCACGGCTTCGCCCAGCTGGCGGCGGCCGGCCGACAGGCGCACGCGCGCCTTCGGCATGGTGATGCGGGCCACGGCGATGGTGCGCACGAATTCCAGCGGGTCGAGCGGGTCCAGGCCGTACAGCGGCGTGCCTTCCACCTGCACCAGGTGGTTGACGGGCACCGATTCCGGATACGGGTTCAGGTTGGCCAGCTGGGCGATCAGGCCGGCGCGCTGCAGGCGCGACTCGCCCATGCCGACGATGCCGCCGCAGCAGACCTTGAGGCCGGCCTCGCGCACGCGGCCCAGCGTGTCCAGACGGTCCTGGTATTCGCGGGTCGAGATCACGTTGTCGTAGAACTCGGGCGCCGTGTCCAGGTTGTGGTTGTAGTAATCGAGGCCGGCGGCCTTCAGGCGCAGCGCCTGCTGCTCCTCCAGCATGCCCAGCGTGGCGCAGGTTTCCATGCCCAG
The DNA here is from genome assembly GCF_058801745.1 of Rugamonas sp. GW822-FHT03B10. Taxonomy (NCBI): domain Bacteria; kingdom Pseudomonadati; phylum Pseudomonadota; class Betaproteobacteria; order Burkholderiales; family Oxalobacteraceae; genus Rugamonas; species Rugamonas sp. GW822-FHT03B10. The sequence continues at coordinate 22,782 of NZ_JBXANP010000016.1, forward strand.
CGCCTTCACTTCGCGCACCATCTCCTCGACCTTGTCCATGTCGCGCTCTTTCGGGCTGCGCCAGGCGGCGCCCATGCAGAAGCGCGTCGCGCCGCTGGCCTTGGCCTGCTTGGCCGCGTCCAGCACGGTGTCGATGTCGAGGATCTTCTTGGCCTCGACGCCGGTGTCGTAGCGGGCCGCCTGCGGGCAGTAGCCGCAATCCTCCTCGCAGCCGCCGGTCTTGATCGACAGCAGCGTGGCCAGTTCCACGTCGCCGTCCGGGAAGTTGGCGCGGTGGGTTTGCTGGGCCTGGAACATCAGGTCGTTGAACGGCAGCTCGAACAGGGCCAGCACGTCGTCCACCGGCCAGGTGGCGGCGGCCGGCAGCGTGATGGGCGCCGTGGGACGGTGCAGTTCAACGGTTTTCGGTTCTTGGGTCAGGGACATCGTGTTTCCTTCTACGGTCAATCAGGTTAGGCAGCCGGCCAGTTGGGCAGCTTGGTAAAGTCCAGGTATTCGGCGGCGGCGGCGGCCGATGGTTGCGCCAGGCGCGGCACGCGGCCCAGCAGCGGGGCCGGGATGCGTTGCTCGAGCGCGGCGATGTTCTCGTCAATGAAGGCCATGTCGGGGTCGACCTCGTTGGCGACCCAGCCGGCCAGCATCAGGTTGCGGCTGGCGATGGCCTCCACCGTCAGCAGCGCGTGGCTGATGCAGCCGAGGCGCATGCCCACCACCAGCACCACGGGCAGGTCGAGCTGCTCGGCCAGGTCGGCCGTGTCGAACTCCTCGTTCAGCGGCACGCGGAAGCCGCCCACTCCTTCCACCACCACCGCGTCCGAGGCGGCGCTCACTTCGATGTAGGCGGCCAGGATGGGCACGGGCGAGATGTATTCGTCCTCCAGTTCGGCCGCGATGTGGGGCGCGGCCGCTTCCTTGAGCAGGAACGGCGTGGTCAGCTCCTGCGGCAGCGACACGTTGCCGGCCGCGATCAGCTGGTCGGCGTCTTCATTGTGCCAGCGGCCGTTGCGCAGTTCGGCGCCGGCCGCGACGGGCTTCATGCCGCAGGCGCGCACACCGCTTCGCACGAGGGCGTGCAGCATGGCGGCCGAGATCAGCGTTTTGCCGATCTCGGTGTCGGTGCCGGTGGTGAAGCAGGCGAAGCGGGGGCGCGCGCCGGCGGCCGCCGGTGCGGGCTGCACCTGCGGCGTGGCGGCCAGAACGGGGTCGTCCAGACTCATGTCACATCCTTTCCAAGGCGTTGATGGCATTGATAGCATCCGCCAGCGTGGCCACGTCCGCGTGGGTGTGGCCGGCCGACAGCGTCACGCGCAGGCGCGAGGTGCCCGGCGCCACCGTCGGCGGGCGTATCGTGCCCACCCACAGGCCCTGCTCGTACAGGGCGGCGCCGGCGCGCATGGTTTCGGCGTTGTCGCCGATCAGAATCGGCTGGATCGCCGTGTCCGAGGGCAGCCGCCGCCAGCGCGTCAGGCGCAGGCCGTCGTTCAATTGTGCCACCAATGCCTGCAGGTGTGCGCGTCTTTGCACGCCTTCCGGGCCTTCCAGCAGGTCCAGGCTGGCCAGCAGCGCGTGCGCCAGCGCGGGCGCGGCGGCCGTGGTGAAGATGTAGGGGCGGGCTTTCTGGATCAGCGTTTCGATCACGGTTTCGTGGGCCGCCACGAAGGCGCCACCCACGCCGGCCGCCTTGCCCAGCGTGCCCATGTAGACCAGGTACGGCGATTGCAGCTTGAAATGCTCAAGCGCGCCATGGCCATGTTCGCCCAGCGTGCCGAAGCCGTGGGCGTCGTCCACCACTAGCCAGGCACCGTGCCGTTCGCACAAGGCCAGCAGGGCCGGCAGGTCGGCCAGGTCGCCGTCCATGCTGAACACGCTGTCGGTGACCACCAGCTTGGTGGCGGCCGTACTTGCTTGCAGCATGGTGGCCAGCGCGTCCAGATCGGCGTGCGGGTAGACCTGCACGGCGGCGCGCGCCAGGCGGGCGCCGTCGATCAGCGAGGCGTGGTTCAGCGATTCGGAGAAGATGGCCGCGTCGCGGTCGCCGGCCGTCAAGCCGGTGATCATGGCCAGGTTGGCCATGTAGCCGGTGCAGAAATACAGCGCGCGCGGGCGCTCCAGGTGGGCGCCGACGAATTCGGCCAGCCGGTCCTCCAGCTGGGCGTGGGCGCGGCCGTGGCCGGAGATCAGGTGCGAGGCGCCGCTGCCGGCGCCGTACAGCGCCGCGCCTTCCTGCAGGGCGGCGGCCAGCGCCGGGTGGCTGGCCAGGCCCAGGTAGTCGTTGCTGCAGAAGGCCAGCAGCTCGCGCCCGTCCACGCGCACGCGCGGGCCGCAGGGCGAGTCCACCACGCGGCGGGTGCGGATCAGGCTTTGTTGGGCCAGCGTTTGCAGCTGGGCGTCCAGTTGATTCAGCAGTTCCATGGTCAGCCCGCCAGTACTTTGTCGAACACGGCCAGCGTGTTGGCGGCCAGGCCGTCGATCTCGTCGTCGCTGAGGATGTAGGGCGGCATCATGTAGACGGTGGAACCGATGGGGCGCATCAGCAGTTCGTGTTCCAGCGCCGTGGAGAAGAAGCGGCGCGAGAAGTCGGCCGGCGCGCGGATCGCGTCGAAGGCCCAGATCATGCCGCGCTGGCGGAAGTGGCGCACGCGCTCATGGTTGGCCAGCGGCGCCAGCGCCTGCGTCAGCCGTTCGGCGCGCGCGCGGTTGTGCGCGAGCACGTGGTCGTCCTCGAAGATCTGTAGCGTGGCCAGCGCGGCGCGGCAGGCCAGCGGGTTGCCCGTGTACGAGTGCGAGTGCAGGAAGCCGCGCGTGACATCGGCGCTGTAGAAGGCCTGGTAGATGTCGTCGCGCGTCATCACCAGCGACAGCGGCAGGTAGCCGCCGCTGATGCCCTTGGACAGGCAAAGGAAGTCGGGCCAGATGCCGGCCTGCTCGCAGGCGAAGAAGGTGCCTGTGCGGCCGCAGCCGACGGCGATTTCGTCGAGGATCAGGTGTACGTGGTGGCGGTCGCACAATTCGCGCACCAGCGTCAGGTACAGCGGATCGTGCATGGCCATGCCCGTGGCGCATTGCACCAGCGGTTCGATGATGATGGCGGCGATCTTGTCGCCGCGTTCGATGAACAGGCGCTCGACATCGGCCGCCGCGCGGCGCGCCACGTCCTGCGCCGTTTCGCCGTCCACGGCCTGGCGCGCGTCGGGCGACATCACGGTCTGGCTGGCGCGCAGCAGCGGGCCGTAGGCGTCCTTGAACAGGGCCACGTCGGTCACGGCCAAAGCGCCGATGGTTTCGCCATGGTAGCTGCCCTTGAGGCAGACGAATTCCTGCTTGTCGGCGAGGCCACGGTTGCGCCAGCTGTGGAAGCTCATTTTCAGCGCGATTTCGACGGCCGAGGCGCCATCGCTGGCGTAGAAGCAGTGACCGAGCACGTCGCCCGTGAGGGCCGCCAGTTGCTCGGACAGGCGGATCACCGGCTCGTGGGTGAAGCCGGCCAGCATCGCGTGTTCCAGCAGGTCGAGCTGCTCCTTGAGCGCGGCGTTGATGCGCGGGTTGGCATGGCCGAACAGGTTCACCCACCAGGAGCTGATCGCGTCCAGATAGCGCTTGCCTTCGTGGTCGTACAGCCAGGCGCCCCGGCCATGGCTGACGGGGATCAGCGGCACAGTTTCATGGTGCTGCATCTGGGTGCACGGATGCCACACGCTGCGCAGGCTGCGTGCGACCCAGTCGCTTTGTTTGTTCGGTTCCAAAGATACTCCAGCTGAAAAATGGCCCGCCTAGTTCAACCAGGCCGGCTTGCGCTTCTCCAGGAAGGACTGCACGCCTTCGCGGCCCTGCTCGGAAGCGCGGATATGGGCGATGCGTTCGGCCGTGTCGGCCAGCAGCGCATCGGTGACGGGCAGTCCGGCCACGTCGCGCACCAGCACCTTGGCTTGCTGCACGGCGTGCGGACTGTTGTTGACCAGCGCCTTGACGATGGCGGCCACGGTGGCGTCGAGCTCACCGGCGGCCACCACCTCGTGGGCGTAGCCGATGCGCAGCGCCTGCTGCGCCGTGAAGCGCTCGGCCGTGAGGAAGTAGCGGCGCGCCGCCTGCTCGCCCATGGCTTTGATCACATACGGCGAAATGGTGGCCGGGATCAGGCCCAGTTTCACTTCGCTCAGGCAGAAGTTGGCCTCCTCCACCGCGACCACGATGTCGCAGGCGGCCACCAGGCCCATGCCGCCGGCGTAGCAGTCGCCCTGCACTTTCGCCACCACGGGTTTGGGGCACAGGTAGATGGTGCGCAGCATCTCGGCCAGCTGCATGGCGTCGGCGCTGTTCTCCTCGTGGGAGTAGCCGGCCATCTTCTTCATCCAGTTCAGGTCCGCGCCGGCGCAGAAGGCCGGGCCGTTAGCGGCCAGCACGATGGCGCGCACGGCTTCGTCGCGGCCCAGCTGATCGAAGGCCAGCGTGATGTCGCTGATGGTGGTTTCGTTGAAGGCGTTGCGCACGTCGGGCCGGTTCAGCGTGACGGTGGCGACTTTGTCGGCAATGGCGATGGTCAGGGTTTGATAGGTCATGGCAGCCTCCATCACATGCGGAACACGCCGAATTTGGTATCGGGGATTTCCGCATTGAGGGCGGCCGACAGGCCCAGGCCCAGCACCATACGGGTGTCGGCCGGGTCGATCACGCCGTCGTCCCACAGGCGCGCGGTGGCGTAGTAGGGGTGGCCCTGGTGCTCGTACTGGTCCTTGATGGGATGCTTGAACGCGGCCTCCTCCTCGGCCGACCACTGGCCGCCCTTGGCTTCGATGCCGTCGCGCTTGACGGTGGCCAGCACGCTGGCCGCCTGGTCGCCGCCCATGACGGAGATGCGGGCGTTGGGCCACATCCACATGAAGCGCGGCGAGTAGGCGCGGCCGCACATGCCGTAGTTGCCGGCGCCGAAGCTGCCGCCGATGATGACGGTGAATTTCGGCACGGCGGCCGTGGCCACGGCCGTCACCATCTTGGCGCCGTTGCGGGCGATGCCTTCGTTCTCGTACTTGCGGCCGACCATGAAGCCGGTGATATTTTGCAGGAACACGAGCGGGATCTTGCGCTGCGCGCACAGCTCGATGAAGTGGGCGCCCTTGAGCGCCGACTCGGAGAACAGGATGCCGTTGTTGGCGATGATGCCGACCTTCATGCCGAAGATGTGGGCGAAGCCGCAGATCAGCGTGGTGCCGTAGCGGGCCTTGAACTCATCGAACTCGCTGCCGTCGACGATGCGGGCGATCACTTCGCGCACGTCGAAGGGCTTGCGGGTGTCGACCGGGATCACGCCGTACAGTTCCTCGGTCGGGTATTTCGGCTCGACCGATTCGCGCAGCGCCATCTGCTGCGGCTTGGTGCGGTTCAGGTTGGAGACGATGGTGCGCGCCAGCGACAGCGCGTGCAGGTCGTTCTGCGCCAGGTGGTCGGCCACGCCGGACAGGCGGGTGTGGACGTCGCCGCCGCCCAGGTCCTCGGCCGTGACCACCTCGCCGGTGGCCGCCTTCACCAGCGGCGGGCCGCCCAGGAAGATGGTGCCCTGCTCCTTGACGATGATCGATTCGTCGCTCATGGCCGGCACGTAGGCGCCGCCTGCCGTGCACGAGCCCATCACCACGGCGATCTGCGGGATGCCCTTGGCCGACATGTTGGCCTGGTTGTAGAAGATGCGGCCGAAGTGGTCGCGGTCGGGGAACACGTCGTCCTGGTTGGGCAGGTTGGCGCCGCCCGAGTCGACCAGGTAGATGCAGGGCAGGTTGTTCTGGTCGGCGATCTCCTGCGCGCGCAGGTGCTTTTTCACCGTGACGGGGTAGTAGGTGCCGCCCTTGACGGTGGCGTCGTTGCACACGATCACGCATTCCTGGCCGGCCACGCGGCCGATGCCGGTGATGATGCCGGCGGCCGGCGCCGCGTCCACGCCGTTGGCGTCCTGGTACATGCCGTAGGCGGCCATCTGGGAAAACTCGAGGAACGGGGTGCCGGGATCGAGCAGCATCTGGACCCGGTCGCGCGGCAGCAGTTTGCCGCGCGCCACGTGCTTGGCGGCGGCCGCCGCGCCGCCGCCGGCCGCGATCTGCGCCACCTTGGCGCGCAGGTCGTCGACCAGGGTTTGCATGGCGGCGGCGTTGGTCTTGAAGTCCTCGCTGCGCGGATTGAGTTTGCTTTCGATGTGCGGCATGGTTGTTCCTCGTGTTGTGGCGCTGTCTCCGGCGCCTTTATTCTGGAAAACTCCCGTCAACGTAATACCAGCGCAAGCCGCCCTCGCCCTCCTCGCGTACGAAATTGCTGACTTCGTGCAGACGCTGGGCGCGGCCATTGAGCTTGCAGCGCGCCACGAATTCGACGGTGTCCTGGCGCAGCGCGTCGTCGGATTCTGCTTTACGTTGACGTAAACGTAAAGCAGATTTTACCTCAAGTCCCAGCCACTGCAATTTTTCTCCCGCCACGATGATGGGTTCCGTTGGGCGCGTGCTGCTATGCCAGGTGGCCAGCAGGTAGGGTTCGTTGCCCAAAGTGTAGGCAGTGTAGCGTGAACGCATCAGTTGCTCGGCTGTGGCGGGGATGGCGGCGCCCTCCAGGTAGGGGCCGCAGCAGGTGGCGTAGGAAGGGCCGCCGCACGGGCAAGCCGCGGACGTCGTTGTTTTTTTGGACATGAAAAGAGGGCGGACGGCGGAACAAGCCCGCATTATCCGCCAATTCCGGAACGGACGGGCTCCCGGGCCGCCCGCCGCGACTGTGCAACCTTCTCAATTCCTTCCGACATTGCCGGTCTCACTAAGGAGCAAGCGAAGCTTTGGGCTAGCTCACGGCGTCGCATCGCAAAGAATCTACATTGAGTTCATCGAGCACCACCGCTCACATCAACAACGGCGGATTGCATGGCAACGGAGACCGCCACCACAGTGGCAAGAACCACAATGAATTTCAGTTCTGGTGCGCGCATGCGCCTTCGGGCGCGCGAAAAGGATGTTTTCAACTATTACGACGACATGGGCAAGGGCAGAGGAAATTGCACTTGGGGTGCCGGCATCCTCGCCCACCACGGGCCATGCACCAAAGACGAACTGAAAAAGCCCGTCAGCGCTGCCGCCATCTCGGCAGAATTTTCGACACGTGTCGCAGCGGCGGAAAGAACCGTCCGCGCAAGCGTGACCAAGCAAAATATCAACCAAGAGCAATATGACGCCCTGGTCAGCTTTACCTACAACATGGGGGGCAAGGGAGCGGCGAAAGTCCTTGAACTCGTGGATGAAGGGGATTTGCGTGGTGCGGCGACCAAAATCTCGGCCATGATACATGTCCGCGTCCGGACGAAGCACGGCACCCAAATGGTGGTTGCCGGAGGATTAATCAGTCGCCGGAGAGAAGAAAGCGCGCCATTCAGAAAATGAACACATCAAGAACCTTGAACCAATTCAGGCGCCCGGGCGGTCCGGACTTGCGATGCGTCTGTGCGTTTCTGCTCGTCGCCTTTGCAACGTCCGCTCAGCCAGCATTTGCGCAAAATCCAAATGCGGACATTTTCGGCCGTTGGCGCGTCGTGTCCGTGCTCGACACCGCAGATATTGCAGGCATGTCCAAAAATCAGGCCCGAAGCCTGATCGGCAGCCGCATGCGCATCAATGGCCAAGCCTTCAGTTTCAATGGCATGCAGTGCAAAAATCCCACCTATGAACGGGTGGAGCGCGAGCCAGCCCAATATCTGCGCGAACAATGGCATGCCAGGGCGGGAAAATTGGGCCTGCCTGATCCCGTGACCGTGGTTGATGCCCGCTGCACGGATCTATTCCTGAAAGCCAAAGCGCGCATGGTCTTCAATTGGGACGGCTATTTCTTCGAGGCGCGCAAGGACTAAGGCGGCGGTGGCGGGCCCGCCCTCCGGCAGAAGATGTTTTATAAACGCCTCTAATCGTTACCAGGGACTACTACCATGCACTATCGCTCACTAAAATGACCGTAGGGGCAACACTAAATGCCACTACACGGCACTATTCTTTTAGAGCGATTTAGTACGTTTTAACCCTGCTATTTCGTACTATGTAGACTGAAATAGTGGCATTCCGTGCGAACTAGTTCGGAATAGCGTGATCTAGTAAAACCGGAAAGAAAACGCGGCCCCCTATGTGTTCCGGCCACCAGCCAGACAGGTGTGTGGGAACGCACGGCATTTAGCGCAAGCCCAACCCCGCCAGCGCGAACGGCGCGGGCTGGCCGCTCATCATACCGGCCAGCAAGCTGGCGCTGCCGCAGGAGAACGTGAAGCCCAGCGCGCCGTGGCCCACGTTCAACCACAGGTTGGGCAGCGGCGTGGCGCCGATGATGGGGGCGCCGTCCGGCGTGGCCGGGCGCAGGCCGGACCACGCGATCGCATGTCCGTAATCGGCCGCGTGCGGCATGGCGGTGCGGGCCGTGCGTGTGAGGCTGGCCACACGGCGCGGGTCGGGGGCGGCGCGCTCGCCCACCATGTCCACCATGGCCGCGATCCGCAACTGGTCGCCGATGCGCGCGTACAAGGTCTTGCGCTCGAAATCCGTCACGCTGATGGACGGGGCCAGGTCGCCGGCCCGGATCGGTGCGCTCAGGCTGTAGCCCTTGAGTGGATACAGCGGCAGCCGCAGCCCGGCGCCGGCCGCCAGGTCGCGGCTCTGGATGCCGGCGGCCAGCACGAACTGGTCGGCCTGCAGCGGCCTCAGGTTCGTTTCCAGCGCCGCCACCTTGCCGCCCTCGACGCGCCAGCCATGCGCGCCGCCTTGCAGCATGCCGTCGTAGCGCGGGTGTGCGCGCAGCACGCGGGCCAGCGCCAGGCAAAAGGCGCGGCAGTCGGCCACCGCCTCGCCGCCCGTGTAGATGGCGCCGGCCAAGGCGGGCGCCAACGTGGCCAGCGCCGGTTCCAGCAACACCGTTTCGTCCTGCGACAACAGCTGCACCTGGCCGTCGTCGTGGTCCGCTTGCGCGCGGGCGCGGGCGGCGGCCGCGTCGAACAGGGACGGCGAACGGTACAGCACCAGCTTGCCCGGCGCGCGCCAGGCGAATTCGTCCGGTGGAATCAGCGCCATCAGCTGTGCCATGGCGGCGCGGCTGTGTTCGCCCAGACGCAGCAGCACGGCCGTGGTGCGGGCGTTGCTGGCGCCATTGCAGCGCGACAGGAATTGCGCCAGCCAGCGCCACTGGCGCGGGTCGGCCTCGGGACGCAGCCGCAGCGGGCCGTCGCGCTGCAGCAGCCAGTGCAGCGCCTTCACGGGGACGCCGGCGTCGGCCAATGGCGACACGTAACGGTAGCTGAGCTGGCCGCCGTTGGCGTGGCTGGCGCCGCTGGCCGGCTCGGCCGCCCGCTCCAGCACGCGCACGCGGTAGCCCGCTTCCAGCAGCCACCATGCCGTCGTCAACCCCACCACGCCGCCGCCGATGACGATCACCCGCTGTCCCATCGCGCCTCCCGGTTGCGCGGGCCGCCCCCGGGGCGCCCGCCGATGACGCCAGCATACCGCCGTTGGCGTGGCCGGGGCGATGAAAAAAGCGTGATCCGGTCATTGCAGCGCACGATTGCTTGTCGATTTCCGCCAAACGGAAGGAAATTCATGTATCCCGACTACACGCGCGCCCCCTAACGCCAGTACACTATCGGCCAACAGGAGATTTTATGAGCCAGAGCAGTGCCGCATTCAAACCCGACGACAAGGACAATTCGCCCTTGTACATGCAAATCGCGCGCAAGCTGACCGATGATGTGCACAATGGCCGCTACCAGGTGGACCAGGCGCTGCCGTCCGAGCGCACGCTGTCCGAATTGCTCAACGTGTCGCGGGTGACGGCGCGCAAGGCCATCGACCAGCTGGTGGACCAGGGCCTGGTGGTGCGCCGCCGCGGCTCGGGCAACTACATCGCGCCGCGCATCGAGCAGCCGCTGTCGAACCTGACCAGTTTTTCCGAGCAGTTGCAGCAGCGCGGCCACCAGCCCGGTTCGCGCTGGCTCAAGCGTTCCATCGTCACCCCGTCGCCGGACGAGCAACTGAGCCTGGGCCTGTCGCCGTACTCGAAGGTGGCGCGGCTGGAACGCCTGCGCCTGGCCGACGACGTGGTGATGGCCTACGAGGTCAGCGTGCTGCCGCAGACCGTGCTGGCCGACCCGGAGGCGGTCGGCGATTCCCTGTACCGGCATCTGGAGAGCATCGGCAAGGCGCCGGTGCGCGCCTTGCAGCACATCCGCGCCATGAACGCGTCGGCCGAGCTGGCCCGCCAGCTGGGCGTGCCCGAGGGCCAGGCCGTGCTCTACATCACCCGCATCGCCTACCTGGAGTCGGGCGAGGCGATGGAACTGACCCATTCCTATTGCCACAGCGACCACTACGATTTCGTGGCCGAGATGCGGCGCCCGACCTGACTTGCCCCGGGGTAGCAAAGCTTTCATGGCGGTAGGCGCGGGTTTGGGATTACACTGAGCCTGTCTCCTTCTCGGACCACGGCGATGCTGAACACGGAAACCCCCCATCCGGACCACGGCCAGCTGGACCAGTACCCGCTGCCGGAGTTGATCGCGGCGCTGATCGACGATCAGGCGCGCGCCGTGCAAGCCGTGCGGGCCGCCGCGCCGGCCATCGCGGCCGCCGTGGAAGCGATGTTGCCGCGCATAGCCGCCGGCGGCCGCCTGATCTACGTGGGCGCCGGCACCTCGGGCCGGCTCGGCGTGCTCGACAGCGTGGAACTGCATCCCACCTTCTCCTGGCCCCATGAGCGGGCGCTGGCCGTGCTGGCCGGCGGCCAGCCGGCCATGTTCGCCTCCGTCGAGGGCGCCGAGGACAAGCCCGAGCAGGGCGCGGCCGACGTGCGCCGGCTGTATCCGGCCCCGCACGACGTGGTGCTGCTGCTGGCCGCGTCCGGCGCCACGCCCTACGTGCTGGGCGCCTTGCAGGCGGCCCGCAAGCTCGGCGCGTTCACCATCGGCATCGCCAACAACGCCGGCTCGCCGCTGGCGCGCGAGGCCGACCTCGGCATCACGGTCGACACCGGCCCCGAGATCATCTCCGGCAGCACGCGCCTGAAGGCCGGCACGGCGCAGAAGATCGTGCTCAACACCTTGTCGAGCGCGCTGATGGTGCGGCTGCACAAGGTGTACGGGAACTTGATGGTAGACTTGCAGCCGACCAACGCCAAGCTGATGGCGCGCGCCGTGCGGCTCACCATGCATGCCACCGGCGCCGACGCGGCGGCGGCCCGCCACGTGCTTGAGCAATGCCGGTTCCACGTCAAGGTGGCCATCGTCGCCCTGCTGCGGCAGGCGGACGTGGAGCAGGCCCAGGCCTGGCTGGACGCGGCCGACGGCAGCGTGCGCGCCGCATTGACGAAATGATACGATTTTAGCGTCGCGATCCCGGAAACTGACTCATTAGGAAAGCATGGAGCAACGCAGTCCGTGGTGGTGGGTGCCCACCCTGTATTTCGGCCAGGCCATCCCCTACGTGGTGGTGATGACGCTGTCGGTCGTGATGTACAAGAACCTGGGCGTGTCGAACACCGACATCGCGCTGTACACGGGCTGGTTGTACCTGCCGTGGGTGATCAAGCCGCTGTGGTCGCCCGTGGTGGAGCTGCTGCGCACGCGCCGGTGGTGGATCGTCGCCATGCAGTTGCTCTTGGGCGCGGCGCTGGCGCTGGTGGCCCTGACCACCAGCCTGCCCCGCTTCTTCCAGCTCAGCCTGGCCGTGTTCTGGCTGCTGGCCTTCAGCTCGGCCACCCACGACATCGCGGCCGACGGCTTCTACATGCTGGGCCTGCCCCAGCACCAGCAGGCCGCCTTCGTCGGCGTGCGCTCCACGTTCTACCGGCTGGCCATGATCGCCGGCCAGGGCGGGCTGGTCTATCTGGCCGGCACGCTGGCCGAGGCGACCGGCAGCGTGCAACTGGCGTGGTCGGTGGTGCTGTTCGCGCTGGCCATCGTGTTCCTGCTGCTGTTCGCCTACCACCAGATGGTGCTGCCGCGCCCCGCCGCCGACCGCCCGCCGGTGGCCGGCGGCGCCTTGCTGCGCGACTTCCTCGCCACCTTCAGGAGCTTCTTCCGCAAGCCCGGCATCGCCGTCATCCTCGGCTTCCTGCTGCTGTTCCGGCTCGGCGAGGCGCAGTTGCTCAAGCTGGCCGTGCCGTTCCTGCTCGATCCGGCCGACAAGGGCGGCCTCGGGCTGACGACGGCCCAGGTGGGGCTGGTGTACGGCACCATCGGCGTGGCGGCCCTGACGGTGGGCGGCCTGCTGGGCGGGGTGGCCGTGGCGCGCTTCGGCCTCAAGCGCTGCCTGTGGGGCATGGTGCTGGCCGTGCACCTGCCGGACCTGGTGTTCGTCTACCTGGCCAGCGCGCTGCCGGACAACCTCTACCTGATCGGCGCCTGCCTCGCGCTCGAACAACTGGGCTACGGCTACGGCTTCGCCGCCTACCTGATGTACATGATCCTGGTGGCCGAGGGCGAGCACAAGACGGCCCATTACGCCATCTGCACCGGCTTCATGGCGCTCGGCATGATGGTGCCGGGCATGGCCAGCGGCTGGATCCAGCAGCAACTGGGCTACCAGCACTTCTTCCTGTGGGTGTGCGTGGCCACGGTGCCGGCCTTCATCATGGCCGCGCTGGTGAAAATCGACCCTGAATTCGGCCGGAAACAGGCGCCGGCCGCATTACAATAGGGCCTTGCACGTCATCTGGAACGGGGAACGGGAAGTGGAGTTTAATGCGAAAAAGCGGCAGTCCTTGGCCGCCTGCGTGGCCGGCGGTCTGGCCGCGCTGTTGAGCGGTTGCGCGTCCACGCCGCTGGCGCCGGCCACGCCGGGCCAGCCCGCCCCGTCCGGCTCCGGCTCCGGCGCCGCTGCTGGCTCTGGAAGCGGCCCCGCCCCTGGCGCAACCGCCGCCGCCGATCCGGCCGCGCCGCCGCCGGCCCCGCGTGAATTCCGCGCCGCCTGGGTGTCGACCGTGGCCAACATCGACTGGCCCAGCCGCAGCAACCTGAGCGTGGAAAAGCAGCAGGCCGAGGCGCTGGCCATCCTGGACCGGGCCAAGGCCCTGAACCTGAATGCCATCGTGCTGCAGGTGCGCCCCAGCGCCGACGCCATCTACCCGTCCGAGCTTGAACCGTGGTCGGAATTCCTCACCGGCCAGCAGGGCCGCGCGCCCCGTCCCATGTACGATCCGCTGCAATTCTGGATCGACCACGCGCACGCGCGCGGGCTGGAGCTGCACGCGTGGTTCAACCCGTACCGGGCCCGCCACGCGACGGCCAAAAGTCCGCTCACGCCCGGCCACATCGCCAACACCGAGCCCGGGGCCGTCAAACCGTATGGCCGCTTCCTGTGGATGGACCCCGGCGAGCAGGCCGCCTCGCGCCACACGCTGGAGGTGGTGCTGGACGTGGTGCGCCGCTACGACATCGACGGCGTGCACATCGACGACTACTTCTACCCGTATCCGATCGACGCGCCCAGCGCGGCCACGGCGGCGGCCGGCGCCGAGAGCGCGGCCCTCGACGGCGGCGCGGGCACTAAGACGGAACTGGAGTTCCCCGACCAGCCCTCGTGGCAGCGCTACCTGCTGGCCGGCGGCCAGCTGGACCGGGCCGCGTGGCGGCGCCAGAACGTCAACCAGCTGATCGAAGCGCTGTACCAGGGCATCCACAAGGAAAAGGCGTGGGTGCGCTTCGGCATCAGCCCGTTCGGCATCGGCCGGCCCGACCGGCGCCCGGCCGGCATCGTCGGCTTCAGCCAGTACGACAAGCTGTACGCGGACGCCGAACTGTGGCTGGCCAACGGCTGGCTCGACTACCTGGCGCCGCAGCTGTACTGGCCCGTGGCCCAGGCGCCGCAGGCGTTCGACGTGCTGCTCGACTACTGGCTGGCGCAGAACACCAAGGGCCGCCACGTGTGGCCCGGCCTGTACACGAGCCGCATCGACAATTCCAGCAAGGCCTTCCCGCCCGAGGAGATCGTCAAGCAGATCGGCGTCACGCGCAGCCGCACGGGCGACCACGGCCACCTGCATTTCAGCGTGGCGGCCTTGATGGAGAACCGCAAGGGCGTGTGCGACCAGCTCAAGACCCAGGCCTACCAGTACGCGGCGCTGGTGCCGTCCACGCCGTGGCTGGGCGGTTCGCCGCCGGCCGCCCCGGCCGTCACGGCCCGCCGCGACGGCGCCGGCCTCGCGCTCAAGCTGGCGCCGGGCGCCGGCAAGGCCGTGGCCCGCTACGCCGTGTGGTCGCGCTATGGCAATGAATGGCGCTTCGCCGTCGCCCCCGGCACGCGCACGGAACTGCGCCTGCCCGACGACGGCGCGGCCGGCGCCGCCAGCGCCGTCGTCGTCAGCGCCGTGGACCGCCTCGGCAACGAGAGCGCGCGCGTCACGGTGGCCGCCGCGTGAGCGCCGCGGACATCCACCACACCGCGCCGCGCCTGGGCCTCGGCATCGACGCCGGCGGCACCCAGACCCGCTGGGCGCTGGCCAACGCCGACGGCGCCATCGTGGCCGAGGGTCACGTGGGCGGCCTGACGGCGCTGCAGATGGAAAGCGAGGCGGGCCGCGCCGCCGTCCACGCCAGTTTCACGGCGCTGTGCGCGGCGGTGCTGGCGGCCGGACGGCCGGACGCCGTGTGCGCCGGCCTCACCGGCTTTGGCGGCGACAGCGTGCAACTGGCCCACTGGCTGGCCACCCTGCTGGCCATCGCGCCGGATGCCGTCAGTGTGCGCAACGACATCGAAATCGCCTGCCTCGACACCTTCGCGCCCGGCCACGGCTATCTGGTCTACGCCGGCACGGGCTCGATCGCGGCCTGGGTCGACGCGCAGGGCCGCTTCCACCGGTCCGGCGGGCGCGGCGTGCTGCTCGACGATGGCGGCGGCGGCTACTGGATCGCGCGCGAGGCGCTGCGCAGCATCTGGCGCCGCGAGGATGAAACGCCGGGCGCGTGGCGCGATTCGCCGCTGGCGCAGGCCGTGTTCGACCACGTGGGTGGCAGCGACTGGACCCACAGCCGCCAGTTCATGTACGGCCAGGACCGGGGCGCGATCGGCCGCCTGGCGCTGGCCGTGGCAGCCAGCGTGGAGGCCGACCCGGAAGCGCGCCGCATCGTGCTGGAGGCCGGCCTGGAGCTGGCCCGGCTGGCCAACGCCATGGTGCGGCGCTATGGGCCGCGCCCCGTGGTGCTGGCCGGGCGCGCGGCGGAACTGCACCCGTTGCTGGTACAGTCGATGCGCGCCGAACTGCCGGACGACGTGCCGCTGCAGCAAAAGACGGTGCGCCCGCACCACGCGGCGGCCCGCATCGCGGCCCAGGCCCGCCATTTCCCGTTCCATCGTCCCGACACCACGAATGAATAACCATCCCCCCGCGCGCCGCCGCCCGCGCACCATGCCTGCCATGCCGGCGTCGCTGGCCCGTCTGGTCCGGTCGTCCCGTCTGGCCCCGCTGGCCATGCTGGCGCTGCTGGCCGGTTGCGCCGTAACGCCACCCGGGCCGCGCCTCGACCACAGCTACACGGCCCGCAGCCAGAGCGACCGCGTCAAATTCATCGTGCTGCACTACACGGCCGGCGACCTGACACGCTCGCTCAAGACGTTGACCCAGGAGGTGGTCAGCAGCCATTACCTGCTGACGGACGGCGAACAGCCGTTCTTCTACACGCTGGTGGACGAATCGCGCCAGGCCAACCACGCGGGTGTGAGCAACTGGAAGACTTATACACAGCTGAACGTCAGCTCGATCGGCATCGAGATCGTCAACCCCGGCTTCCGCGACACGCCCGAGGGACGGCAGTGGTATCCGTTCCCGCAAGCCCAGATCGACCAGCTGATTCCGCTGCTGAAGCAGATCATGGCGCGCCACAACATCGGGCCCGAGAACGTGCTCGGCCACAGCGATATCGCGCCCCAGCGCAAGCAGGACCCCGGCCCCCTGTTCCCATGGAAGCAGCTAGCCGATGCCGGTCTGGTGCGCTGGCCCAGCCCGGTGCAGGTGGCCGCCCGCCTACCATTGTTCCAGGCGCAGTTGCCCGACATTGGCTGGTTCCAGCAGAAACTGGCCCGGCATGGCTATGCCGTGCCGCAGACGGGCGAGCTGGACGCGGCCACCCGCAACGTGCTGGTGGTGTTCCAGTCCAAGTACCGGCAGGCCCGCTTCGACGGCGAGCCGGACGCGGAAACGGCGGCCATCCTCGACGTGCTGACATCGCCGGCTGCGCCCAGCGTACCCGCGCCCTCCGTGCCTGCCGCGCCTGCCGCGCCCACCGTACTCCCAGTGCCGGCCGCACCCACCGCGCCCACCGTACCCCCTGTGCCGGCTGCGCCCACCGCGCCGCCAGCCGTTCCGACACCCGTGCCGCCGCCAGTGCCGACGCCAGTGCCCACGCCCACCGTGCCGCCGCCGGAACCGACCGCATCCCATTGAATCAGGAGCGCGCCATGTCAGCCACCATTCCCTGCGAAGCGATCGGCAACCATGGCGCCTTCCGGCCGCTGGCCAGCGTGGCCGGCATCGCCGTCGATCTGCGCTACGCGACGACGGCCAATTTCCTGGGACGTGACCTGTACTCGCCGCTCGACTGCGCATGGCTGCACGCGGAGGCCGCCGCCGCGCTGGAACAGGCGGCCGGCTGGCTGGCCCTGCACTGGTCCGGCTACCGGCTGCTGGTGCTGGACGCGCTGCGTCCGCAGCGGGTGCAGGAGCAACTGTGGCTGGCGCTGCAAGGCACGGATTTGCTCGGCTACATCGCGGAACCGGGGCGCGGCTCGATCCATTCCTTTGGCATGGCGGTCGACCTGACCATCCTCGACGAACAAGGCTGTGAACTCGACATGGGCACCGCCTTCGATGACCTGAGCGAGCGCTCCCATCCCGCGCTGGAGGCGGAACTGCTGGCCAGCGGCGCCCTCACGGCCACCCAGACCGGCAACCGCCAGTTGCTGCGCGACGCGATGGCGCAGGCGGGCTGGGTCGGCATCCCGACGGAATGGTGGCATTTCGACTGCGGCGACCGGGAACGGGTGCGGGCGAGCTATACCCGCGTGCTGTGAAGCGTGCCGCGAAGCGCGCGGCGCACGGTATCGCGCCCGCCACGCCACGCGCGCGCACGGACGCGCGCGTGCGCCGGCCGTCAGCGATCGACCATGGCCATCCGTTCCGGACTGTAGCGCGGGCCGGACACGTGGCTGAGCGCCTGCTCCAGCTGTGCCATCTCGGCCGCGCTCAGGGTCACGTCGGCGGCCGCCGCGTTCTGCTCCAGATAGCTGCGCCGGCGCGTGCCGGGGATGGGCACCACGTCGTCGCCCTGCTGCAGCACCCACGCCAGCGCCACCTGCCCGGCCGTGAGTCCGCGCGCGGCGGCCAGCGCGTGCACGGCTTGCGCGGCCGCCATGTTGGCGTCGAAATTGGCGCCCTGCAGGCGCGGGTCCAGATGGCGGAAGTCCGTGGGCGGATAGGTTTCCGCGCGCTGCGCCGTGCCGCCGAGGAAGCCCCGGCCCAGCGGACTGAACGGCACCAGCCCGATGCCCAGTTCGCGCAGCAGCGGCAGGATGGCGTCCTCGAGGTTGCGCTCCCACAGCGAGTATTCGCTTTGCAGCGCGCTGATCGGATGCACGGCGTGGGCGCGGCGGATGTTGGCCACGCCCGCCTCCGACAGGCCCAGGTAGCGCACCTTGCCCTCGCGCACCAGCGCCGCCATCACGCCCACCACCTCCTCCACCGGCACGCGCGGGTCGATGCGGTGCTGGTACAGCAGGTCGATGTGGTCCGTGTCGAGGCGCCGCAGCGAGCCTTCCACGGCCTCGCGGATGTGTTCGGGGCGGCTGTTCACGCCCACCGTCTGGCCGTCCGCGTTGATGTCGAAACCGAACTTGGTGGCCACCACGGCCTGTTCGCGCCGGCCCTTGAGCGCCTTGCCCAGCAGCGCCTCATTGGTGTAGGGGCCGTACTGCTCGGCCGTGTCGAAGAAGTTCACGCCCAGTTCCAGCGCGCGGTGGATGGTGGCGATGGCCTCCGCCTCGTCGGCCGCGCCGTAGGTCACGCCGCTCATGCCCATGCAGCCCAGCCCCATGGCCGATACCGTCAATCCCTGTCTGCCCAGTTTACGTTGCTGCATGGTTCGCTCCGTCAAAAATGATATAAACAGTATGGTTTGTTATAACGATGTAAACAGTATGGTTCGTTATTGCCGCTGTTTCATCTGGCCGGCGGCGTCCCTTGCGGGCCGCGCGCCACCCAGTCCACCAGCGCGTCGAGCACGGCGCGCCCGGCGCCGTTGGCCACATGTTCGTCGTTGATGAGGGCCACCACCACGCAGGTATGGCCGCTGGTGTCGGTCACGTAGCCGGCGATGGCGACCACGGCGTGCAGGCTGCCCGTCTTCAGGCGCGCGTGCAGGGCGGCGGGGCTGTCCTTGAGGCGCTTGCGCATGGTGCCGTCCAGGCCGGCGATCGGCAGGCTGGAGACGAATTCGGGCATCCACAGGCTGCGCTGGCCCGCCTGCAGCACGCCGGCCAGCTGGGCCGGCGTGGCCCGTTCCAGCCGCGACAGGCCGGAACCGTTCTCCAGCACCAGGCCCTCGGTGGCGATGTCGTGTTCGCGCAGCCACGCATGGATGCGCTGTTCGGCCCGCACGGCCGTGCTGTCGGCCGATGGCGGCAGCGGATGGCTGCCCAGCGCGCTGTCGGTCTCCAGGCTGCCCAGGCTGAGGAACAGGGTGCGGGCCAGCGCGTTGTCCGATGGCTTGTTGATGTCGCGCAGCAGCTCGGGCAGCGGGCGCGACACGTGGGCCGCCAGCAGGCGCGAGGTGGGCGGGGTGGCGCCGTCGGGCGCGGCCTCGCGCACCTCGCCATTGAGCACGCCGCCCAGCCGCTTCCAGGTGGTGCGCAGCAGGCGTTCCAGGTAGTCGTGGCGGTCCAGCACGTTGATGCTGGTCGAGGTGCTGCAATCGCGCGGGAAGGTGCCGCGCAACACCACGTTGATCTTGCCGTCCGTGCGCACGGCCTCGGGCCGCTTCCAGCCATTCTCCCAGTCGGCGCACGGGGCGTCCACCAGCTTCAGGTCCGCCTTCAGGCCGACCTTGTCCATCGCCGGCTGCATCACGGCCGACAACTGGCCGCCCGTCGAGCGCAATTCCAGCCGCAACAGGTTGGTGTTGAGCAGCAGCGCGTCCGGCACCACGTTGTAGTAGGCGTATGGGTATTCGTCGAACGGCGGCGCGTGCGGATCGGGCTGGGCCGGCTGGAACAGCTGGCGGTCGAGCACGATGTCGCCCTTGATGCGCCAGATGCCCTCGTTGCGCAGCTCCTGCAGCATGCGCGCCAGCACGTCCTCGTTCAGGTCGGCGTCGGCGCCGCCGCGCAGGTACAGGTCGCCGCGCAGCACGCCGCGCACCAGCTCCGCATCCGTACGCAATTCCGTACGTCCCCGGAACACGGGGCCCAGTTCGTCCAGCGCCACCATGGTGGTGAACAGCTTCATGGTGGACGCGGCCTGCATGCTGCGCTCGGCCCCGTGCGACAGCAGCGGCACGCCGTCGCGCAGCACCACGGCGCCCATCGCCTCCTGCGGAATGCGGGCCGCCTGCAGCAGCTGGGCCACCGGTTCGGGCAGCTGGGACACGGGCTCGGGCGGCTGCGCGTGGGCGGCGCTGGCCAGGGTGGCGAACAGGAGGGCGAATAGCTTGGCGAACGGCGGACGGCGCATGGACATGGTCAGTGGAAGAAGGCGTAGGACACGAGGATGGCGGCCACCACCCCGGCGAAATCGGCGATCAGGCCGCAGGAGATGGCGTAGCGGGTCTTGCGGATGCCCACCGAGCCGAAATACAGCGCCACGATGTAGAAGGTGGTGTCGGCCGAGCCCTGGAACACGCAGGTCAGGCGGCCGATGAAGGAATCGGGGCCGTAGGTCTTCATGGCGTCGATCATCAGGGCCTTGGAGGCGCTGCTGCTCAATGGCTTCATGAGCGCCGTCGGCAGCGACGGCACGAAATCGGCGTTCCAGCCCAGCTGCGTGACCACCCAGTCGAAGCCGCCGATCACGAAACCGAGCACGCCGGCGTTGCGGATCACGCTGATGGCCACCAGCATGCCGACCAGGTAGGGGATGATGGTGATGGAGGTCTGGATCCCGCCCTTGGCGCCCTCGATGAAGGCCTCGTACACGTTCACCTTCTTCCACAGCGCGGCGATGATGAAGGCCGCGATCACGACGATCAGCACCAGGTTGCTCACCACCTTGGACACCTGCTCGATCTCGCTGCGCGCCAGGTATTGCGTGAAGTACCACACGGTGGCGCCGATGAAGGCCGTGATGCCGCCCAGCCAGCCGAGCACGACGCCGTTGAACAGGTTGATGCGCTGGCGGATCGCCACGCCGATGATGCCGGCCATGGTGGCCACGTAGGTCGCGATCATGCAGGGGATGAAGATGTCGGACGGATCGTGCGCGCCGAGGATCGCGCGCTGGGCCATGATGGCCACCGGGATCAGGGTCAGGCCCGAGGTGTGCAGCACGAGGAACATGATCTGCGCGTCGCTCGGCTCGTCCTTGTTGGGGTTCAGCGTCTGCAGGCTCTCCATGGCCTTCAGGCCGAACGGGGTGGCCGCGTTGTCCAGGCCCAGCAGGTTGGCCGAGAAATTCATCACCATGTGGCCGGTGGCCGGATGGTCCTTCGGCACCCCGGGGAAGATGCGCGAGAAGAACGGCGAGATCACGCGCGCCAGCAGGTTCACCATGCCGGCCTTCTCGCCGATGTTCATGATGCCCAGCCACAGCGTCATCACGCCGGCCAGCGGCAGCGCGATGTCCATCACGCCCAGGCGGGCCGAGTCGAAGGTGCCCTCGATGATGCGCTTGAAGATCTCCGTGTCGCCCATGAACAGCCACTGCGCCAGCGCCGCGGCGAAGCCCACCAGGAAAAAACCGGACCAGATGTAATTGAGCGACATAGAGCGGGGCGTTCCTCGGGCTAGATGGGATAGGCAATGTTGCAGGCAGAGTATAGAGTATGCTGGCCGCGCATTCTCAACGGAATATCACATGAAGCGTTACTGGAAGACCCTCCTGGTGGCCAGCGTGCTGGCGCTGGCCGGCTGGCGCCCCGCCGCCGCAGGTGCCCCGTCCACGGCCACCGCCGCAGTTGCGTCTCCCGCCACGGCCGCCGCGCCCACAGTGCTGCACGCCTTCCTCAGCACGGGCGAAACGGGGCTGGACCCGGCCGTCGCCTCCGACCTGGCCAGCCTCAGCCTGCTGGAAAACCTGTTCGACCCGCTGCTGCGCTACGACTACCTGGCCCGTCCCGTGCGGCTGCAGCCGAACACGGTCAGCGCCATGCCCACCATCGACGAGGGCGGCCTGCGCTACACCTTCCACCTCCAGCCCGGCATCGTATTCTCGCCCGACCCCGCCTTCCACGGCGCGCGGCGCGAAGTGACGGCGCAGGACTACGTCTACAGCCTGATGCGCCTGTACGACCCGGCCCTGAAATCGCCGTGGCTGTTCCTGCTCGAAGGCAAACTGGAAGGCGACGGCGCGCTCAAGGGCGACGGCTTCCGCTACGACCGCCCCATCGCCGGCCTGCGCGCGCTCGACAAATACACGCTGCAACTGCGGCTGACGGCGCCCGACCCCAACTTCCTGTTCTACCTCGCCATCCCCGCCACCGGCGTGGTGGCGCGCGAAGTGGCGCAGGCCTACGGCAGCGAACTCGGCAACCACCCGGTCGGCACCGGCCCGTTCGTGATGGGCGAATGGAAGCACAGCGACAAGATCACGCTGCTGGCCAATCCCGACTACCGCCGCGATGTGTTCCATGCCGGGCCCGACGTGGCGCCGGCCGACCGCGCGCTGGCCGCGTCGCTGGAAGGCAAGCGGCTGCCGCTGGTGCAGCGGGTGGACGTCAAGATCATGGAGGAATACCAGTCGCGCATGCTGGGCTTCCTGAACGGCGAATTCGACTACCTGGAGCAAGTGCCCGAGTCGATGAAGGACATGGTGCTGACGGCCGACGCCGCGCCCACCCTCAAGCCCGAGCTGGCGCGCCGGGGCATGACGCTCACGCCCTTCCCCGTGCTGCAGACCTACTACATGTGGATGAACATGGACGACCCGCTGATCGGCGGCTACAGCAAGGACAAGGTGGCGCTGCGGCGCGCCATCGCGCTCGGCTACAACGGCGCGGAGGACATCGCCCTGCTGAAGAAAGGGCTGGCCCTGCCGGCGCAAACGCCGCTGCCGCCCAACGTGCGCGGCTACGACCCGGCCTTCCGCAGCCCGACCGTCTACGACCCCGCGCTGGCGCGCGCGCTGCTGGACCGCTACGGCTACCGGCCCGGCGCGGACGGCTTCCGGCGCCAGCCCGACGGCCAGCCGCTGACCTTGGTGATGCACACCGAGCCCACCACGGTGGGCCGGCTGCGCGACGAGCTGTGGCGCAAGAACCTGAACGCCATCGGCCTGCGGGTCGAATTCAAGAGCGACAAGAAGACGGAAGTGATCAAAGCGTCGCGGCTGGGCAAGGTGATGATGTTCGAGACCAACTGGATCGCCGACTTCCCGGACGGCGACAACTTCTACCAGCTGCTGTACGGCCCCAACAGCGGCCGCGCCAACTACGCCCGCTTCAACCTGCCCGCCTTCAACCAGCGCTACGAGCAGGCCAGCAAGCTCGGCGACTCACCCGAGCGCACCCGCCTGTTCGACGAGATGGCCCAGCTGCTGCACGCCTACGCCCCATGGGTGCTGCTGACCCACCCCATCTCGGCCGACCTGCGGCAACCGTGGCTCAAGCACTACAAGCGCCACCCCGTCGCGCTGACGACGTGGCGCTACGTCGACGTCGAGCGGGCCGCGCGCTGACAGAAAACCGGGGTCAGGTCATGCATTGGTGCATGACCTGACCCCGGTTTTCTTGGTGGCATCGAAATTGTTTGTGCGTCGCACAAAAATCTGTGCTACACTGCGTTCTGTGGTGAGGTTTGTTCGCAAACAGCGCCGCTATCCAGTAGCATGCGCCGTGATTTGTATTGTGTAAGTTCAAATTGTGCAAAGCCGCAAACCGCCTGGATTTGTAATTCCGAATACGTTGGTCGATTTACACGTTGGGGGCACCACGCAGATAGCATGGGCGCCCGAGACTCTGGAGGCACTTTGCAGATAGCATTGGCGTCCGGCACGATTAAAGCATAGGTAATACATTGGAACAAAGCTCGCTTCGGCGGGCTTTTTTTTCGTCCGCGCAACAGCGGGGCCGGTTCCGGCACCACGCCACCGATGGCGCGATGCCGGAACCGGCCGCCGTTCTGCTTACAGCGCGCGGGCGATCAGCAGTTTCTGGATGTCGCTCGTGCCTTCGTAGATCTGGCACACGCGCACGTCGCGGTAGATGCGCTCGACCGGGAAGTCGGACACGTAACCATAGCCGCCGTGCACCTGGATCGCGTCCGAGCACACGCGCTCGGCCATCTCGGAGGCGAACAGCTTGGCCATCGCGGCTTCCTTCAGGCACGGCAGGCCGGCGTCCTTCATCGAGGCGGCGTGGCGGATCAGCTGGCGCGCCGCCTCGATCTGGGTCGCCATGTCGGCCAGCCGGAACTGCACGGCCTGGTGGTTGAAGATGGGCTGGCCGAAGCTTTCGCGGTCCTTGGCGTAGGTGAGCGCGGCCTCGTACGCGGCGCGCGCCATGCCGACCGACTGCGAGGCGATGCCGATGCGGCCCCCTTCCAGCCCGGACAGGGCGATCTTGTATCCCTGGCCTTCCTCGCCGATCAGGTTCTCGGCCGGGATGCGGCAGTTCTCGAACAGGATCTGGGCCGTGTCCGACGAGTGCTGGCCCATCTTCTGCTCCAGGCCGGCCACGATGTAGCCGGGCGTCGAGGTCGGCACCCAGAACGCGCTGATGCCCTTCTTGCCGGCCGCCTTGTCCGTCACGGCCATCACGATGGCCACGTCGGCGTGCTTGCCGCTGGTGATGAACTGCTTCACGCCGTTCAGCACGTAGCTGTCGCCGTCGCGCGTGGCCGTGGTGCGCAGCGCGGCCGCGTCGCTGCCGGTGTGCGGTTCCGTCAGGCAGAACGCGCCCAGCATGTCACCCTGGGCCAGCGGCCGCAGCCATTGTTCCTTCTGGCGGTCGTTGGCGTACATCATGGCGATGCTGCACACGGGGCAGTTGTTGACGGAGATGATGGTGGAGGTGCCGCCGTCGCCGGCCGCGATCTCCTCGAGCACCAGCGCCAGCGACACGTAGTCGAGGCCGGCGCCGCCCAGCGCCTCGGGCACGGCCACGCCGAACGCGCCCAGCGCGGCCAGTTCCTTCAGTTCCTGTTGGGGGAAATAGTGTTCCTTGTCCCAGCGCGCCGCGTTGGGCGCCAGCCGCTCCTGGGAGAACGCGCGCAGCGCGTCGCGGATCATATTGTGTTCGTCGCTCAGTATCATGGTGTCCCGTGTTCGTTGTCGAGTGGCCTGTGGCCTGGGGTCAGGTCCCGTCGTGTTGGCGATGGCGTTGGTCCGCGCCGGCAAGACGGGACCTGACCCCGGTTTGATGCAGTGGCGTCCGCCGGCTTACCAGCCGATCGGCGTGCCGTCGTAATTGCGGTAGACCGCGTGTTCCGCGTGCGGCAGGCCGGCCAGCGTGCGGCGGATGCCGGCCGCGCTGGTGGCCACGTCGAGGTCGGCGTCGTCCCCGCCCATGTCGGTGCGCACCCAGCCCGGATGCAGGGCCACGCAGGTCGCGCCCTTGGCGCCGTACTGGAGGGCGGTGTCGATCAGCACGGAGTTGAGGGCCGCCTTGCTGGCCCGGTACAGCGTGCCGCTGGCGTTGCCGCGCTCGGACAGCGAGCCCATGTGCGACGACATCACGGCCAGCTTGCCGCGCGCCGCGCACACCAGCGGCGCCACGATGGGCAGCAGCCGCATGGCGGCCAGCACGTTGGTGTGCATCACGCTGTCGAAGTCCGATTGCAGCGGGAAGCCGTCGTGGCGCGGGCCGTACACGCCCGCGTTGAGGATGGCCACCTCCAGCTGTTCGCCGTCGAGCCGCCAGCCGAGCGCCGCGCACGCTTCCACGTTGTTCACGTCGAGCGTGTGCGCTTCGGCGCCCAGGTCGGCCAGCGCCTGGCAGTCGGTGTCCTGGCGCGCGGTGGCGATCACGCGCCAGCCGTCGGCCAGGTACTGGCGCGCCAGTTCGTGGCCGATGCCGCGCGAGGCGCCGATGATCAGTGCGGTGGCCATGCTCAGGCCAGTTCGATCGCCATCGCCGTGGCCTCGCCGCCGCCGATGCACAGGGCGGCCACGCCGCGCTTGCCGCCGGTGCGCTTGAGGGCGCCGATCAGGGTGACCAGGATGCGGGCGCCGGACGCGCCGATCGGGTGGCCCAGCGCGCAGGCGCCGCCGTGCACGTTGATCTTCGCGTGCGGGATCTCCAGGTCGTGCATGGCGGCCATGGCCACGGTGGCGAACGCCTCGTTGATCTCGAACAGGTCGACATCCTTGGTGCTCCAGCCCACTTTTTTATACAGCTTCTGCACGGCGCCGATCGGGGCCGTGGCGAACTGGTCGGGCGCCTGCGCGTGCGTGGCGTGGCCGTGCACGGTGGCGATCGGCGTCAGGCCCAGCTTCTTGGCGGTGGACGCGCGCATCATCACCAGCGCGGCGGCGCCGTCGTTGATGGACGAGGACGAGGCGGCCGTGATGGTGCCGTCCTTCTTGAACGCGGGGCGCAGCGCCGGGATCTTGTCGAGCTTGGCCTTGAGCGGGCCCTCGTCCTTGTCGATCACGGTGTCGCCGCCGCGGCCGGACACGGTCACCGGCGCGATCTCCCACTTGAAGTAGCCTTCGCTCGTGGCCAGCTGGGCGCGCTTGACCGATTCGATCGCGAACGCGTCCTGCGCCTCGCGCGTGAACTGGTACTTGGCCGCGCATTCCTCGGCGAAGGTGCCCATCGAGCGGCCCTCGCCGGTCTTCTCGTTGCGCGAGTAGGCGTCCTCCAGGCCGTCGTACATCATGTGGTCGAACAGCATGCCGTGGCCGATGCGGTAGCCGCCGCGCGCCTTGGGCACCAGGTAGGGCGCGTTGGTCATCGACTCCATGCCGCCGGCCACCACCACCTCGGCGCTGCCGGCCACCAGCTGGTCGTGCGCGAAGATGGCCGCCTGCATGGCCGAGCCGCACATCTTGGACAGCGTGACGGCGCCGGTGGAGGTCGGCAGGCCGCCTTTGAGCAGGGCCTGGCGGGCCGGGGCCTGGCCCTGGCCGGCCATCAGGCAGTTGCCGAAGTAGACATGCTCGACCAGCGTGGGATCGACGCCGGCGCGCGCGACGGCGGCGGCGATGGCCACGCCACCGAGGTCGTTGGCGCTCTTGGTCGAGAAATCGCCCTGGAAGGCGCCCATGGGGGTGCGCGCGGCACCGACGATTACGATGGGATCATTCATTTTCTAACGTCTCCATAAAGGGGGGCGGCGTGACCGCCGGGGGTGAGATGAGGTGCTGATGGCAAAAACGGATGTGCTGCGGATACGGGAACACGTCGTCCACGTGGCCGTCCTGGATGCGCTGCTTGCGGGCCTGCCAGTAGGACGCGGTCAGCAGGTCGGCGTGGTGCTTCATGAAATACTTGCGGATCTTGGCGTTGCCGAGCAGGAAGGTGCCGAACTGCTCGGGGAACACGTCGCTCTTTCCGACCGGGTACCACGGTTCGGACGCCATCTCCTCCTCCTCGGTGCGCGGGGTGGGGATCACGCGGAAATTGCAGTCCGTGATGTATTCGATCTCGTCGTAGTCGTAGAACACGACGCGCTGGTGGCGGGTGACGCCGAAGTTCTTGTACAGCATGTCGCCGGGGAAGATGTTGGCCGTCACCAGTTCCTTGATGGCGTTGCCGTATTCGAGCACGCCATGCTCGATCTGGGCGTCGTCGCCATCGTTCTCGGCGTTGCTGAGCCAGATGTTGAGCGGCACCATGCGGCGCTCGATGTACAGGTGCTTGATGATGATCTTCTCGCCATCCTCCTCCACCAGCGAGGGCGCGTAGTGCTGGAGTTCGGCGATCAGCTCGTCCGTGAAGCGGTGCCGGGGGAAGGCCACGTTCGAGTATTCGAGCGTGTCGGCCATGCGGCCCACGCGGTCGTGGTGCTTCACCAGCAGGTATTTTTCCTTGATCTGCGCGCGCGTGGTTTCCTTGGGCGCCGGGAAGAAGTCCTTGATCACCTTGAACACGTAGGGGAAGGACGGCAGCGCGAACACCAGCATCACCAGGCCGCGGATGCCGGGCGCGATCTCGAACTGGTCGGACGAGTGCTTGAGGTGCTGCAGGTAGTCGCGGTAGAACAGCGTCTTGCCCTGCTTTTGCAGGCCGAGGATGGTGTACATCTCGCTGCGCGGCTTGCGCGGCATCAGGCTGCGCAGGAACTGCACATAGGCCGACGGCACCTCCATGTCGACCAGGAAGTAGGCGCGCGTGAACGAGAACAGCACCGTGATCTGCTCCAGATCGAACAGCACGGTGTCGAGGATCAGCTCGCCGTTGCGGTTGTGCAGGATGGGCACGATGAACGGGTATTCCTTGTTGCCGTTGATGCCCTTGCCGACGATGTAGGCGCCCTTGTTGCGGAAGAACAGGCTCGACAGCACCTGGATCTGGTGGTTGGGCTCCATGCGGATGGTGCCGAACAGCTGGCGCAGGCGCGCCTCCACCAGGTCGACGTCGCGGTCGAGGTTGGCGAACTTGGCGTTCAGCTGGAAATTGGTGATGATGCGCCGCAGCGCGAAGTGCAGGCCGTCCTTGCCCGGGTAATAGACGCGGTAGGTCGGCGACAGTTCGTCCGTCTCGATGTACTCGGTCGACACGACCGGGCGCACGAAGATGAAATCGTTGTGGAAATAGGTGCGGTGCAGGATGTTGCAGCAGACGGAATTGAAGAACGTTTCGGCCAGCTCCGGCTGCTTGTGGTCCGACAGCATGCCGATGTAGTGCAGCTTGAGCTCGCGCCACACGTCGTCCGTCAGTTCCTCCGGGTCGTACTCGTCTTCCAGCATCTGCACGCATTCGTGCACACGCTTGTCGTAAAAGCCGATACGCTCGCGCGCGGCCAGCTGGGCCTCGCGCCAGGCGCCCTGCTCGAAATGCTGCTTGGCCTGCTGGCTGGTCTCGCGAAAGAGCCGGTAGTGCTTGTCGAAACCGTCGCGTATCGTGCGCGCGATGTCGAAAGCGATCTGGGAAGACAGCAGTTTGGGGAAAGCAGCTTGGGTCATCGTCCTACTCGCGGTTGGGCTGGTGGGTGAGCGCCGTTCCCGCGCGGGAACGGCGTACGGACCGCCCCAGCTTTACATGGTCTCCGCGAACAGTTCGCGACCGATCAGCATGCGGCGGATTTCGCTGGTACCGGCGCCGATCTCGTACAGCTTGGCGTCGCGCCACAGGCGGCCCACCGGATACTCGTTGATGTAGCCGTTGCCGCCCAGGGTCTGGATCGCCTCGCCGGCCATCCAGGTGGCTTTCTCCGCGCTGTACAGGATCGCCCCCGCCGCGTCCTTGCGCAGCTGGCGGACCGCTTCCGGGGTTTTGGCCCGGTCGCAAGCCTGACCGACGGCGTACACGTATGCCTTGCACGCCATCATGGTCGAGTACATATCGGCTATCTTACCCTGCATCAGCTGGAATTCGCCGATGGACTGGCCGAATTGCTTGCGGTCGTGGATGTAGGGCACCACGTTGTCCATGCAGGCCTGCATGATGCCCAGCGGACCGCCCGACAGCACGGTGCGCTCGAAATCCAGGCCCGACATCAGCACGTTGACGCCCTTGCCCAGGCCGCCCAGCACGTTCTCGGCCGGCACTTCGCAGTCCTCGAACACCAGTTCGCCCGTGTGCGAACCGCGCATGCCGAGCTTGTCGAGCTTCTGGGCCACGGAGAAGCCCTTGAAGCCTTTCTCGATCAGGAACGCGGTCATGCCGCGCGGGCCGGCCTCCAGGTCGTTCTTGGCGTACACCACCAGCACGTCGGCGTCGGGGCCGTTGGTGATCCACATCTTGCTGCCGTTGAGCACCCAGCGGTCGCCCTTGAAGTCGGCGCGCAGCTTCATGCTCACCACGTCCGAGCCGGCGTTCGGTTCGGACATGGCCAGCGCGCCCACGTATTCGCCGGAGATCAGCTTGGGCAGGTATTTGCGCTTCTGCTCCTCGCTGCCGTTGCGTTTGATCTGGTTCACGCACAGGTTCGAGTGGGCGCCGTAGGACAGGCCGACCGAGGCCGAGGCGCGCGAGATTTCCTCCATCGCCACGATGTGGGCCAGGTAGCCCATGTTGGCGCCGCCGTACTCCTCGCCGACGGTGATGCCCAGCACGCCCAGCTCGCCCATCTTGCGCCACAGGTCCATGGGGAACTGGTCGTTGCGGTCGATTTCAGCGGCGCGCGGCGCGATTTCGGCGGCGGCGAACTGTTGCACGGCTTCGCGCAGGGCGGCGATGTCTTCGCCATGGTCAAAGGTCAGGCCGGGGAGATGGAGCATGTCATCCTCTATTGTCGTGTGGGTGGCTGGGTGTTGATGCGGCAATGATACGCTTGTGTGACGTTAACGTAAACGTCAAGTGAATGGCGTGCGTTGCGCGGCGGCGGGGCCCAGGCGCCCCCCGCCCGCGCTTACGGGGTGGCGCCCGCCGGCTGTTCGCCGGTCTGGGCCGCCAGCAGGCGTTTGCATTCATCCTCATGGGCGGTCAGCTCGGCCAGCGCCATCTCCAGGTCTTCACGCTGCTGTTCCAGCGTTTCGCGGTGCTGCGACAGCACGTTCAGGAAACGGTGCATCTGGGCCGCCGTGTCCTTCGGCGACTCGTACATGTCGACCAGGCTCTTGATCTCCGACAGCGACAGGCCCAGGCGCTTGCCGCGCAGGGTCAGCTTGAGGCGGGTGCGGTCGCGCGGCGTGTAGACGCGGTTGCGCCCGCCCGCGCCCTCGCGCGAGGGGCTCAGCAGGCCCTGGTCTTCATAAAAGCGGATGGCGCGGGCCGTCACATCGAATTCACGGGCCAGTTCGGTAATAGTATAGGTCGGCATTGTTGGGCTTGCGGTAAAGTGGCGGAATCCGGATGACGGGGCTGGCGGCTGCCGTTTACAATCATCGCACAGCTTCCGTTTACGTCAACGTCAATCACATTGTAGCGCGCCCGCTCCGAAAGATCGCCATGAATCCACTTGAATCGCAATTGCAGTATCCGCTGGGCGACACCGTGCCCGCCATCGGCACCGTGACGGCCGTGGCCGACGGCGTGGGCTGGCTGCGGATGCCGTTGCCGTTCGCGCTGGACCATATCAACTTGTGGTTGCTCAACGACAACAACGTCGACACGGGCGCGCCCGGCTGGGCCGTGGTCGATTGCGGCGTGGCCACGGACGCCACCCGGGCCGGCTGGGAAGCCATCTTCGCCGGCCCCATGGCGGGCCGGCCGCTGCAACGGGTGCTGGCCACCCATTGCCATCCCGACCACATCGGCCTGGCCGACTGGCTGGGCCAGCGCTGGCAGGCGCCGCTGTGGGCCACCACCGGCGAATACGCGTTCGCGCGCATGATGTCGGCCGCCCTGCCCGGCGTGGACGGCTCGTCCGCCGTGCCCCACTTCCAGCGCCACGGCCTGCGCGACCCCGACATGCTCGACAAGATGCGCAGCCGGCGCCAGTACTACCCGTCGCTGGTGCCGTCGGTGCCGGAAAGCTACCGCCGCATCCAGGACGGCCAGCTGATCGCCATCGGCGCCCACCAGTGGCGCGTGATCACCGGCTTCGGCCATGCGCCCGAGCACGCCTCGCTGTACTGCGCCGCGCTCAAGGTGCTGATCTCGGGCGACATGGTGCTGCCGCGCATCTCCACCAATGTGTCGGTGTTCGCCGTCGAGCCGGAGGCCAATCCGCTGGGCCTGTACCTGGACTCGCTCGGCAAGTTCGCCGACCTGCCCGACGACGTGCTGGTGCTGCCGTCGCACGGCAAGCCGTTCCGCGGCCTGCATACGCGCATCGCCCAGTTGCGCCAGCACCACGTGGAGCGGCTGGCCGAGGTGGTGGCCGCCTGCGCCGGCTGGCAGTCGGCGGCCGACATCGTCCCCATCATGTTCAAGCGCCCGCTCGACGCCCATCAGCTCAGCTTCGCGCTGGGCGAGGCGCTGGCCCACCTGCATAAATTGTGGCAGGAGGGTATCGTGCGCCGCGAAACGGGGACCGACGGCATCATAAGATTTCAACGGCGATAAGCAGGCCCGGCACACGCCCCCGTAGTTTTACAACGCAAAACTGGCGGCCGGACTGGCCGGGGGTGGGTATAAAGTGTTATGGTATCAATCTTGCCATTTAACCTCCATCCGCATCCCGATTGCCCCTGGATTTTACGCTGGCCGCGACCAAATTTTGTTTGGTGGCGGTGTTGGTCATTGGAGTGACGCATGAGAGATAGAATGTCAAACGTTAAATCCATTTGTGACACAATTAGTGTTTGCATACCAGAGACTGACTTTCATGCGGCAACGTGAAATAGTGCAATTATGAATTCTTCCAATGAACGCGAAAGCTTTAGCCAGCGCCTGCAACAGGCTCTCAAAAATGCTCACTACTCCCCCGACAGTCCCACCCGCCTGGCAAGGGAATTTAACATTCGCTTCGATGGCCGGCCGATCACGGTGCACGCGGCGCGCAAGTGGCTGGTAGGCGAGGCCATCCCCACCCAGGAGAAGCTGCGCATGATCGCGCAATGGCTGGGGGTGCCGGCCGAATGGCTGCGTTTTGGCGGGCCGGAGGCGGGCGCGCCCGCCGGCGAGGGCGGCAATGGTTTGTCGCGTTTCGAATCGGCCGACGTCAAGCTGATCGCCGATTTGCAACGGCTGGACGAACATCACCGCCAGATCGCGCGGGAATTTATCCGCATGCTGGTGCGCGTGAACTACCAAAAGTAACAAATCACCATTGATTGTCCTGAACAAGAATGCGGCCGGGCCGGTCGTCCATACCGCATTTATTTAAGTTCTCTTAAATACTCTGTAATTTTTATTCGGTTTTTTGCTTCGTGGAAAAACCACGGACCCGCCTGCGCGTCGCCGCCCGGCGGGTTTGCGCTGTGTCATGTGCGCGACATGCGCGAAGCGCACAATCCCAGACGGCCCCTTTTATTTTTTGGCAATGACTCGCTTCTTTACAGCGCGGATGCCAATAGTGGCTCATAATTGGGAAAGTTTCGCGTCGCAGCAGTCTTCACTACGGAGTCGAGCATTTGAGCCGTCTTATCAAAAGTAACTACAGCAACGTCGCACAGCTGAAAGACCTGATGACCGCGCCGCCCATGACGGCGGCCCAGCATGCGGAAGTGATGCGCAAGCGCATCGCCCAGCGTCGCATGGTGGAAGAAGCACGGGAATTGAAACAGGCTTGCAGCGCCCAGTTCGAGAAGCGCTAGGGTGTCGTGCCGGGGCCGACAGGGTCCGGCCGGTTGTGCAGGCAGTGCTGCCGCCGCCGCGGCCATGCGGGCGGCGCGGGGAGCTTGACGCCGCGGCCCTTCAGGCCCCGGACGCCGGCTTCATGCCCTGCCAGCGCGGCGCCAGCGCGTGCGCTATGCCGAACAGGTCGATGACGCGGGCCACCGTGTGGTCGACCATCTCGGCTATGCTCTGGGGCTGGTGGTAGAAGCTGGGCAGGGGCGGGAAGATGATGCCGCCCATTTCCGTCACGGCCGTCATATTGCGCAGGTGGGCCAGGTTGAATGGCGTCTCGCGCACCATCAGCACCAGGCGGCGGCGTTCCTTGAGCACCACGTCGGCCGCGCGCGTGATCAGGTTGTCGGACAGGCCATGGGCCACGGCGGCCAGCGTCTTCATCGAGCATGGCGCGATCACCATGCCGTCGGACTGGAAGGAACCGCTGGCGATGGACGCGCCCACGTCGCGGCTCTTGTGCACGACGTCGGCCAGCGCCTCCACGGCGCGGCGCGTCATGCCCGTTTCCTGCTGCAGGGTCAGCACGGCGGCATCGGAGACGATCACATGCGTCTCCACGCCGGGCATGGCCTGCAGATGTTGCAGCAGCCGCACCCCATACACGGCGCCGGTGGCGCCGGTGATGGCGATGACGAGCCGCTGCGGGCGATCATTCACCGAGCAGGGCCTTCAGTTCGCCCGACTCGTACATCTCGTTCATGATGTCGGAACCGCCGATGAACTCGCCCTTGATGTAGAGCTGGGGAATGGTGGGCCAGTTCGAGTATTCCTTGATGCCCTGGCGCACTTCAGGATCGTCCAGCACGTTCACGGTGGCGATGTTTTCCACGCCGCAAGCTTTCAGGATCTGAATGGCGCGGCCGGAAAAACCGCACTGTGGGAACTGGGCCGTGCCCTTCATGAACAGCACCACGGGGGTGTTGGTCACGGTCTCTTTGATCCAGATTTGTACGTCGCTCATAGCTGCCTCAGGGTAAATTTAAAAGATGCCTGTATTTTATAAGAAAACGGCGGACCGGGTATGCCGGGGCAGCGCCCGGAGATCATGGTTTTGAAGGAAAGCCCGCTGTTTGGGGGCGCGGCACGTTGGCATCAGGCAGCTGGATCCGAAGGATAAGCAGGTTCCTGGGGTAACGGGGGGCATGGGTTGACACCCGTTTAATCGTGCAGCATGATCGCATGAAGATGTGGAGGCTGTATGTTGAAGGAAGTCGGCGCCAGCGGCCAAATATCGCTGGGCAAGAAATTCGCCGGACGGCTGTTCGACGTCATTCATCATCCTGGCGACAGGTTCGAGCTGATCCCAGTTCGCGTCGTTGCGACCGCGCCCCCCCAGGCGCCGCAAATCGTTCAGGCGCCTGACGGATGGGTACCGCCCGGTGGTTACGACGGGTGCACGCAATGGGCGCTGGACAACCGCGATGCGCTGGAACATTACGCACGTCAGGTCGAGGAAGCGGGAACTGCCGCCGAACAACTGCAGCGGTTTCTGGCTGAGCATCCGGAACTGACGACGGATGACCATGGCGAGATTTGATATTTTCGTTAATCCGAACCAGGCCGCCACGCATCGCCTGTATGTCGATGTTCAAAGTGATTTTGTTCGCCTCAGCACCAGGTGGTGTATCCCACTATCCCGCTACTTACCGCCCAGGCCTGTCGTGCAGGGGGCGCAAGCTCTGATTGAAGTCGATCAGCAACAATATGTCATGGACACGCCCAACCTTCTGGCTGTGCCGGCGAGCCTGCTGCGCCAGCGGGCCGGCCGACTGTCGTCGGGCGACCAGCTGGTCGCGGAGTCGTGCATGGAATTTATGTTGCGCGGCTATTGAACGTCGTGGTGTGCCTGCTTGCCCGTTGCCGCTTTCGGGTATCCTAGCCGTATGTCGCCTCCCCATTCCCACACCGGTCACCAGTTCTGGCGCGATGCCAGCCTGCCGTTCATCGAGGCGCGCGCCATCATTGACGGGCGCAAGGTGCGCTACGCCAAGCATTCGCACGACACGTTTTCAATCGGCGTCATCCGTTCCGGACGGGCCGACTATATCAACCAGGCCACGCGCCAGTGCGCCGGCCCCGGCAGCGTCGTCGTGATGAACCCCGGCGATGTGCACGGCTGCAATCCGATCGCCGACGAGCCTTGGTCGTACCGGATGTTGTATGTCGATCACGCCTGGCTGGGCCGGCTGCAGCAATCGTGGGGCGCCGGTGCCGATCAGGCATTCCGCCCCTTTGCGGCGACCATGAGCACGTCGCCGGCGCTGTACGCGGGCTTCAACCGTTTTTTCGACGTGTTGACGGACGCTACGGCCGACCCGTTATTGAAGCAGTGCGCGTCGGTGGCGTTTTTCGAGCAAGTGCAGTCCAGTTTCGCTCCCGCGACGCGCATTGAGCCTGACGCCAACCACAAGCTCGCCCGGGCGGCCGAGTACATCAGCGACAACTGCACCGCCGCGCTGAAGCTGGACGACATTTGCGCCGCCGCCGACCTGTCGCCGTCCTACCTGATCCGTGCTTTCCGCAAGCACTATGGCATGACGCCGCACACTTACCTGTTGAACCGCCGCGTGCAGCGCGCGCGTGGCTTGCTCCAGGGTGGCGCGGCGATCGCCGATGTGGCGCTGGCGACGGGATTCGCCGACCAGGCCCATTTCCAGCGCATCTTCAAACACTTCCTGGCCGCGACGCCGGGCCAATATCGCCGCTGAGCAGCAGGTAGATCGCGCTGGCCGCCAGCAGCAGCGCCATCGCGCGGTTGAACAGCCGCAGGCCAGCCGGATCGGCCAGCCGGCGCTGCAGGAAGGTGCCGGCCCAGGCCCAGCAGGCGATCGACACATAGCACACCACGCCATACAAGGCGGCGAAGCGCCATACGAGCGCCGCGTCGCCGTTGGCGGCGAACGCGCCCACGCCGGCCACGGCCGCCACCCAGGCTTTGGGATTGAGCCATTGCATCGCCGCGCCCGCCAGCAGTGACGGGCCCTTGCCGTCGCTGGTGAGCGCGAGCTTGCCGTCGTCGCTGGCGAGTTTCCACGCCATCCACAGCAGGAAGGCGGCGCCGGCCAGCTGGGTCGCCCGAGTCAGGGCCGGCGCGCGCCCCAGCAGGGCTTGCAGGCCCGCGCCGGTCAGCAGCAACAGCAGGGTGAAACCGACCGTGGCGCCGGTGACATGGCGCATGCTGGCCCGCAGGCCATGGCGCGCGCCGCTGCTGAGCGCGACGATGTTGACCGGGCCGGGGGAAATCGAGGAGGCCAGCGCGAAGGCGGCCATGGAAAGGACGATGCTCATAGATAGTCTCCGATGTCATAACGCTACCGGAGCGGACGATACGCGGGGCGGGCCAGGCTGTATTGAAGAAAATGATCCTGGCGCAAAGGGCCGTCGCCTGGCGGGAAAAGCAAAAAAGCCACCCCCAGGTGGCTTTTTTGCTTGTTGCGCGCCCGCCTGGCGCCTAGCCGCGCAGCTTGGCGAACGCCGCCGCCATGCTGCCGCCGATCGGCTCCGCGCGGGCCGTTTGCTTCTGGTGCTGGCCCAGGCTCTTGCGGTCGTTGCGGTCGCCGCGCTGCTGCGGGTTGGCGCCGGCCTGCGGCGCGCTGTCGGTCAGGCGCATGGTGAGGGCGATGCGCTTGCGCTTCTCGTCCACCTCCAGCACCTTCACCTTCACCACCTGGCCCGCCTTGACCACCGTGTGCGGGTCCTTGACGTAGTTGCTGGACAAGGCCGAGATGTGCACCAGCCCATCCTGGTGCACGCCGATGTCGACGAAGGCGCCGAACGCGGCCACGTTGGTGACCACGCCCTCCAGGATCATGTCCGGGCGCAGGTCGCGGATGTCCTCCACGCCCTCCTTGAAGGTGGCGGTGCTGAATTCGGGCCGCGGGTCGCGCCCCGGCTTCTCCAGCTCCTTCAGGATGTCGGTCACGGTCGGCACGCCGAACTTGTCGTCGGCGTACTTGGCCGGGCTCAGCGTCTTGATCAGGGCCGTCTCGCCGATCACGGCGCGGATGTCCTTTTTGATATCGCCGAGGATCTTCTCCACCAGCGGGTACGATTCCGGGTGCACGGCCGAGGCGTCGAGCGGGTTCTCGCCGCCCATCACGCGCAGGAAGCCGGCCGCCTGCTCGAAGGTCTTGTCGCCCAGGCGCGGCACGGCTTTGAGCGCCGCGCGCGACGGGAACGCGCCCTTCAGGTCGCGGTAGCTGACGATGGACTGGGCCACCGAGGCCGACAGGCCCGACACGCGCGCCAGCAGCGGCGCCGAGGCCGTGTTCACGTCCACCCCGACCGCGTTCACGCAATCCTCGACCACCGCGTCGAGCGAGCGGGCCAGCTGGGTTTGCGACACGTCGTGCTGGTACTGGCCCACGCCGATCGATTTGGGGTCGATCTTGACCAGTTCGGCCAGCGGGTCCTGCAGCCGGCGCGCGATCGAGACGGCGCCGCGCAGCGACACGTCCATGTCGGGCAGCTCGCGCGAGGCGAACTCGGAGGCCGAGTACACCGACGCGCCCGCCTCGGAGACGACGATCTTGGTCAGCTTCTGCTCCGGATGGCGCTTGATCAGGTCCTGGGCCAGCTTGTCCGTCTCGCGCGAGCCGGTGCCGTTGCCGATCGAGATCAGCGACACGTTGTGCTGGGCGGCCAGCCGGCCCAGCGTGTGCAGCGCGCCGTCCCAGTCGTTCTTGGGCTGGTGCGGGTAGATGACGGCCGTGTCGACCACCTTGCCGGTGGCGTCCACCACGGCCACCTTGACGCCCGTGCGCAGGCCGGGGTCCAGGCCCATGGTGGCGCGCTGGCCGGCCGGCGCGGCCAGCAGCAGCGCCTTCAGGTTGGTGGCGAAGATGTTGATCGCGTCCTGCTCGGCCCGCTCGCGCAGCGCGCCCATCAGTTCCGTCTCCAGGTGCATGAAGCTCTTCACGCGCCAGGTCCAGCGCGCCGTGTCGGCCAGCCACTTGTCGGCCGCGCGGCCGGCCTGCCGGATGCCGAAGCGGGCCGCGATGCGGCTCTCGCACGGGTTGTGGGGCGCGTCCCACTTCGGCTTTTCCGCCTCCGTGTCGAGCCGCAGCGTCACGTCCAGGATGCCTTCGCGGCGTCCGCGCAACAGGGCCAGCGCGCGGTGCGACGGCACCGTGCCCAGGGTTTCCGAATAATCGAAGTAGTCGGCGAACTTTTCGCCTTCTTCTTGCTTTCCTTCAACGACCTTCGATTCCACCACGCCATGATCGAGCACGTATTCGCGCAGCGATTGCAGCAGCGTGGCGTCCTCGGCGAAGCGTTCCATCAGGATCTGGCGCGCACCGTCGAGGGCGGCCTTGGTGTCGGGCACGCCGGCATTGTTGCCGTCGGCCGTGGTGAACGGTTCGCGCAGGAACTTGTTGGCTTCCATCTCGGGCGTCAGGTCCGGGTTGGCCAGCAGGGCGTCGGCCAGCGGCGCCAGGCCGGCCTCGATGGCGATCTGGGCCTTGGTGCGGCGTTTTTGCTTGTAGGGAAGATACAAGTCTTCCAGCCGGGTCTTGTCTTCCGCGTGCATGACTGCATCTAATAACTCGGGCGTCATCTTGTTCTGCTCGGTGATCGAGGCGACGATGGCGGCGCGGCGCTCTTCCAGCTCGCGCAGGTAGCGCAGCCGTTCCTCGAGCAGGCGCAACTGGATGTCGTCCAGCCCGCCGGTGGCTTCCTTGCGGTAGCGGGCGATGAAGGGCACGGTGGCGCCTTCGTCCAGCAGGGCGATGGCGGCGGCGACCTGGACGGGCTTGGCGGCCAGTTCCAGGGCAAGACGTTGTTCGATGGAAGGCAACATGGGAGGTGGTTCCTAAGCGGTCAAGCCCGGAATGATACGCAATCGTGGCGAATGCGCCAGTCTTGACAGTCCAATTGGACTGTGCCCGCCCCGCGCGCCGTGAAGCTTGCTGAAGATTGCGCAAACACGAAGCCGCGTATCGCGGATAATATTGCCTGTTGCCGTTTTTGAACCGTCTCTGACCAACAATGCGCCCTATGGATATCACCCGCGACGACGCCACCGATGCCCCAGCCGTACCGGCACGCCCCGCGCCGCCCGCGACCCAATTGTCGTACGCTGTCGCCACCTGGCTGCAGCGGGTGGATGCCGCCGCGCATC
Source organism: Rugamonas sp. GW822-FHT03B10 (assembly GCF_058801745.1). Classification (NCBI taxonomy): domain Bacteria; kingdom Pseudomonadati; phylum Pseudomonadota; class Betaproteobacteria; order Burkholderiales; family Oxalobacteraceae; genus Rugamonas; species Rugamonas sp. GW822-FHT03B10. The sequence goes on from NZ_JBXANP010000016.1 coordinate 61,370, forward strand.
CCAAGGCCAAGCTGCCGGCCGTCCCGGTCGACGCCGATCCCAAGCAGCCGCAGTTCCGTTTGATCTATGTGATGGCGCCCACCAGCGGCGGGCGCCACGTGGCGCTGTGCCTGTACAAGGCGCGCCTGCGCCCCAACGGCGACGTGGCCGCCGCCAGCCCGGTGAGCGAGATCTTCTCGCTGCTGTCGGCCCCGCCGACCTTCCTGGCGCCCGGCGACGAGGACCTGATCCGCTTCTTCGTGGCCATGCGCAGCGGCGCCGCCTCGCAGACGGGCAGCGCCACCGAGCCGCGCGGCAAGATCGGCGCGGCCCTGCTGCAGATGCTGTCCGACCAGGAGAAATTGCTGTGGGCAAACTCCTGGGCCGACGTCGGCAACGGCCTGGTCTATCCGCTCAAGGCCGGGCCGTTGCGTCCGGCCAACCTCGTGTGGCGCGAGGAAGGCAAGGGCCTGCGCCTGGGCTGGCAGGTGGAGGCGCCCGAAGGCGCGCGCCACCACGGCGCCGACCAGATCGACTACATGCTGCCGACCGACCCGCCGTGGTATATCGACAACCTGTCGTGCGGCGTGTTGCAGCTGAACCAGGGCGGCGCCGCCATCCCGCTGGCCGAGTTGCAGGCGCTGGTGGCCCAGGCGCCGTTGCTGACGGCCAACGACAAGGTGCGCGTGTCGCAGCTGCTGCTGGCCCATGGCCTGCAGCAGCTGATGCCGCTGCCCCAGCCGCTGCCCCAGCGCGTGCGCGACGACGTGCGGCCGCGCCCCGTGCTGCTGCTGGACGCGGCCATGCTGGCCGATGGCAGCGTGCAGCGCTGGCATGACTTCGCCGTGCTGTCCTTCGATTACGACGGCGAGCGCGTGTCGTTCGACCCGTCCCAGCGCGTGGTGCGCCAGCGCGGCGAGGTGACGGAAATCATCCAGCGCGACATGGCGGCCGAGACGGCCGCGCTGGAATTGCTGCAGTCGATGGAATTCCGCAAGCCGGCGGCCCTGCCGTTGAGCAGCGTGAAGGGCGGCCAGCTGCTGCCCGGCCAGGCCGACTGGATCCGCTTCGCCGGCGACGGCCTGGCCGCGCTGCTGGCGCAGGGCTGGAAGGTGGAGAAAAGCCCGCGTTACCGCTACGACATGACGGCCGTGGACGACTGGTACGCGGACGTGACGCCCGACAGCGCCGACGGCGGCCACGCCTGGTTCGAACTGGAACTGGGCATCGTCGTCAACCAGCAGCGCGTGCCGCTGCTGCCGGTGCTGGTGCAGCTGATCCGCAACGCGCCGAACGATTTCAACCCGAAGACCATGGCCGCCTACGCCGCCCACGACCAGATGCTGGCCACGCTGCCCGACGGCGGCCGGGTGGCGCTGCCCTGGGGCCGGGTCCAGCCCATCCTCAACACCCTGGGCGAGTTGTATTTCAGCGACAAAATCAAGACCTCGCTGCGCATGGCCACGCTGGACGCGGCCCGCCTCGACGAACTGGCGCGCAACGTGGAACTGCGCTGGACGGGCGGCGAGGAATTGCGCCGGATGGGGGCGCGCCTGAACCAGTTCGGCGCCGTCAAGCGGGTGGCCACCCCGGCCGGCCTGCGGGCGACGCTGCGCGACTACCAGGCCGACGGCCTGGCCTGGATGCAATTCCTGCGCGAATACGATCTGGCCGGCATCCTGGCCGACGACATGGGCCTGGGCAAGACGGTGCAGACGCTGGCCCACATCCTGGTCGAGAAGGAGGCGGGCCGGCTGACGGCCCCCACGCTGGTGATCGCGCCCACCAGCCTGATGGGCAACTGGCAGGACGAGGCGGCCCGCTTCGCGCCCGGCCTGCGCGTGCTGTTGTTGCAAGGCAAGGACCGCATGGCCCAGTTCGACCAGATCGCCCAGGCCGACCTGGTGCTGACCACCTACGCGCTGCTGCCGCGCGACGAGGAGAAACTGCGCGAGCATGATTTCCACCTGGTCATCCTGGACGAGTCGCACTACATCAAGAACACGCGCAGCAAGGCGGCCCAGAGCGCCGGCCTGCTGCGCGCGCGGCACCGCCTGTGCCTGTCGGGCACGCCGCTCGAGAACCACCTGGGCGAGCTGTGGTCGCAATTCCACTTCCTGCTGCCCGGCCTGCTGGGCGACGAGAAGAGCTTCAACTCCCTGTTCCGCCACCCGATCGAACGCCAGGACGATCCGCTGCGGCGCGCCCTGCTGAACCGCCGCATCAAGCCGTTCCTGTTGCGCCGCACCAAGGACAGCGTGGCCAAGGAGCTGCCGCCCAAGACGGAGATGGTGCGCAAGGTGGAACTGACGGGCGCCCAGCGCGACCTGTACGAGACCGTGCGGCTGGCCATGGACCAGAAGGTGCGCGAGGAGATCGACCGCAAGGGCGTGGCGCGCAGCCAGATCGTGATCCTGGAGGCGCTGCTCAAGCTGCGCCAGGTGTGCTGCGACCCGCGCCTGGTCAAGTCGCTGCCGGCCAAGAAGCAGACGGCCGGCTCGGCCAAGCTGGCCGACCTGATGCAGATGGTCGAGGATCTGCTGGAGGAGGACCGCAAGATCCTCGTGTTCTCGCAGTTCACCTCGATGCTGGAGCTGATCGAGCAGGAACTGGAGGCGCGCGACATCCCGTACGCCCTGTTGACCGGCGACACCAAGGACCGCGGCGCCCAGGTGGCCGCGTTCCAGCAGGGCGCCGTGCCGGTCTTCCTGATCAGCCTGAAGGCCGGCGGCGTGGGCCTGAACCTGACGGCGGCCGACACGGTCATCCATTACGACCCGTGGTGGAACCCGGCGGCCGAGAACCAGGCCACCGACCGCGCCTGGCGCATCGGCCAGGACAAGCCCGTGTTCGTCTACAAGCTGATCGCCAAGGGCACGCTGGAGGAGAAGATCCAGGTCTTGCAGCAGAAGAAATCGGATCTGGCGCAATCGATCCTGGCCGAGGGCGAATCGCAGAAGATGGCGCTAACTCAAGAAGACCTGCAGCAGATCTTCGCCCCGCTGGTCGATTAGGACCGAGGGGGCTATACTCGCCATGTTGCTTTATAAATGTAGTTTCATCCATGCAAACAGCTCAGGAATGCGAAACAGCGCTGCGCGAGGCCCGTCTGAACGAGGCCCGCTACCGGCTGCTGCTCGACCATAGCAGCGAAGTGAGCTGGATGGTCGACTGCGCCAGCGGTCGGCTGACCTATCTGAGCCCGGCGGCCGAGCGCCAGTTCGGCTACCGGCTCGACACGGCGCAAGCGCTGGCGGCCCGTCTGCTGGCCGATTTGCCGGCCCGGCTGGCCCGGCTGGCGGCCGGCGACCTCGGCCGCATGCGCGTGCTGCGCCAGTCCGAGCAGCCGCACGCCGACGGCCACCTGGTGCCGGTCGAGATCGAATCGACGGTGGTGCTGGACGGCGACGGCCGGCCCGCCACGCTGGTGGGCGTGGTGCGCGACCTGAGCGCGCAGCGCGCGCTGGCCGAGCAGCAAAAGAAATTCGCCTCCATGGTGTCGCACGAATTCCGCACCCCGCTGGCCACCATCGACGGCGCCATCCAGCGCCTGGAGATGACGGGCGGCCACCACGACGAGGCCACGCGCAAGCGCTACCGCAAGATCCAGACGGCCGTGGACCGCCTGCTGGCCATGGTCGACGACTACCTGTCGCCCGAGCGGCTGGCCAGCATCGGCCGCGTCCGCCAACCCAATGAACTGTCGCCGCAGGCGTTGCTGGAGACGGCCGCCGCCCAGGCCCGCGCCCGGCGCGCCGCCATCACCGTGCAGTGCGGCGGCCTGCCGCAGTGGATACGGTGCGACCCGGATGGCTTGCGGCTGGCAATAGAAGTGTTGCTCGACAATGCAATTAAGTACACAAAGCCCGATACCGCGATAGAATTGATAGGTAAAAAGGCAATGGACGGCGGCATCGAGTTCGTGGTGCGCGACCATGGCGACGGCATCGCGGCGGCCGACCTGGCGCGCGTGTGCGACAAGTCGTTCCGTGGCGCCAACGCGGCCGGCATAGCCGGCTCGGGCCTGGGCCTGTACATGGCGCGGGCCGTGGTCGACGTGCACGGCGGCACCCTGGAGCTGAAGAATCTTCCTGAAAGCGGCGTGGAATGTCGGATTTGGTTGCCGGCCGCCGCCGCCGCCGGGAAAAACCTTGCACAAGCACTAGGCAGCAGTGATAATTCCCCGACGCAAGTTCACTCTGCCACGGGGCAGAACTGAGCACGATTGCTCACTCATCGGACCGAATGGCGCATCAATGACGCAAATACTCATCGTGGAAGACAATCTGGACTATGCCGAGGAAATGGCAGAGTTTTTGACTGAGCTTGAACACGAGGTGCACATCACCAACAACGCCAGCGAGATGTGGTCGGCCCTCAGCCAGGGCAAGGTGGGGGTGGTGGTGCTCGACCTGGGCTTGCCCGATGAGGATGGCTTCAATGTGATCCCGCGCATGCGCCAGCTCTATCCGCAGATCGGCCTGCTGGTGCTGACGGGCCGGGTGGCGTTCGACAACCGCATCCTGGGCCTGCGCCTGGGCGCCGACCATTATCTGACCAAGCCCATCAAATTCCCCGAGCTGGCCGCCCACATCGAGGCGCTGGACCGGCGCGTGGGGCCGCAGGATCCGGTGCCCGTGCCCAGCAAGTGGACGTTGCGGGTGTCGGCCCGTCAACTTGAACTGGCGGGCCTGGCCATCACGCTGACGGAAAAGGAATGCAACTTCCTGCACCTGCTCACCATTAACACCCGGCCCGTGCCGCGCCAGGTGATCGTGGCCGGCATCGGCGGCGACGACCCCGACGCCGGCCGCCGCGTCGACATGCTGGTGTATCGTTTGCGCAAGAAGGCGCGCACCGGCCTGGGCCAGGATCTGCCGCTGCGCAGCGCCTACGGCGAAGGCTACAGCCTGTCGGCCAGCTTCAACCTCTCTTGACTTTTAGTCAATAAAACCAACGATATTTTTGTTGCTTGTGGGAATATGTGAGTTTTCTCCCGCTATTCATCACGTAGTATGAACTTTCCACGCGCCATCTAGCCGGTTCACCGGACAACAGATGGGCGCCTTGTCCACGGCTGGGGAGTTCGCGATGAAGATTTCCGATTTGAAGATAGGGGTACGGCTAGGGGGCGGCTTCGGCCTGATCCTGGTATTGATGATGGCGATGGCGGCGGCCGGCATCTGGCGCCTGCAGGAGGTGGGGCGGCTGACCGAGAAGATGGTCAGCGAAGCCATGCTCAAGGAGCGTCTGACGGCCGAATGGCATAACCTGATCAGCATTTCCGGCATCCGCGTGATCGCGTTCGCGCGCAACTCGGACCAGGCCGAGTCGCCCACCGAGGCGCAGCAGGCGGCCGCCACCCGCGCCCGCGTGAACGCCATCCAGAAGCAGCTCGAACCCATGCTCGACAGTGCCGAGGAGAAGGTCCTGCTGGAGGGCGTGGCCAGCGTGCGCAAGGATTACGCCGCCACCCGCGACGCCGTGTTCAAACTCAAAAAGACCGACCAGGAGGCGACCCGCCAGCTGGTCGACACCAAGCTGGAAGGCCAGTTCGCCGCCTACCTGAACAATGTGGAGAAGATCGGCGCCTACGAGGCCGACGTCGGCCGCACGCTGGCCGCGCAAGTCCAGCAGCAGTACCGCGACGGCCAGCGCTTCCTGCTGGCGCTGGTGGCCGGCGGGCTGGTGCTGGGCAGCTGGTTCGCCTACCTGATCGCCGTGTCCATCACGCGGCCGCTGCACAAGGCCGTGCAGGTGGCGCAGACGGTGGCGGCCGGCAACCTCAACAGCAAGATCGACGTGCGCAGCGCCGACGAGACCGGCCTGCTGCTGCAGGCGCTGAAGGACATGAACGCCAGCCTGGTCAACATCGTCGGCCAGGTGCGCCAGGGCACGGAGACCATCGCCACCGCCTCCAGCCAGATCGCCAGCGGCAACCTCGACCTGTCGGCCCGCACCGAGCAGCAGGCCAGCTCGCTGCAACAGACGGCCTCGTCGATGGAACAGCTGACGGCCACCGTCAAGCAGAACGGCGACAGCTCGCGCCAGGCCCATACGCTGGCCCTGTCGGCGTCGGAAGTGGCCGTCAAGGGCGGCACCGTGGTCGAGGAAGTGGTCGGCACCATGGGCATGATCAACGAATCGGCCCGCAAGATCGTCGACATCATCGCCGTGATCGACGGCATCGCCTTCCAGACCAACATCCTCGCGCTGAACGCGGCCGTGGAAGCGGCCCGGGCCGGCGAGCAGGGGCGCGGCTTCGCCGTCGTCGCCTCGGAGGTGCGCAACCTGGCCCAGCGCAGCGCCGCCGCCGCCAAGGAGATCAAGGAATTGATCGGCGATTCCGTCGACAAGGTCGAGGCCGGCGCCCGCCTGGTGGACCAGGCCGGCAGCACGATGAAGGAAATCGTCGTCAACGTGCGCCGCGTGACCGACATCATCGGCGACATCACGGCCGCCAGCACGGAACAGACGCTGGGCATCGAGCAGATCAACCGCGCCATCTCCCAGATGGACCAGGTGACCCAGCAGAACGCGGCCCTGGTGGAGGAGGCGGCGGCGGCCGCCGCCTCGCTGCAGGGGCAGAGCTCGGCGCTGGCCGAGGTGGTGAGCGTGTTCCAGCTGACGGGGCACGCCGGGACGCGCGCGCTGCCGTCGGGCGCGCCGCGCACCGCCCTGCCCGCCGTCCGCCCCGGCAAGAAAACGGCGCCGGCGCCCGAATGGGAAGAATTCTGATTTAATGGGGACAGAGCGGGGCTGGGTTGTCCACGGGGAGAAATAATCGGGGACGGAGTGGCGGCGAGCGGGTAAGATAAGCGTTTCCGCCGCCCCCGCCGGCTTCACTTTTCCCCGTTCGCACCATGGCCCGTCTGCCCCGCCTCATCATTCCCAACCAGCCGCACCACGTCATCCAGCGCGGCAACAATGGCCAGCCCGTGTTCCTGGACACGGCCGACTACCTGGCCTTCCTCGGCTGGCTGCGCACGGCCGCCCGCAACGACAAGGTCGCCGTCCACGCCTACGTGCTCATGCCCAACCACGTGCACCTGCTGGTCACGCCGTCCGACGCGGACGGGCTGGGCCACATGATGCAATGGATAGGCCGCCATTACGTGCCCTACTTCAACCAGAAATACGGCCGCAGCGGCACGCTGTGGAATGGCCGCTATAAAACGTCGGTGGTCGATGCCGAGCATTTCTTCCTGCCCTGCAGCCGCTACATCGAATTCAACCCGGTGCGGGCCGGGCTGGTGGCGGCGGCGGCCGACTATCCGTGGTCCAGCTACGCCCACCACGCGGGCCTGCAGGTCGATCCGCTGATCACCGACCATCCGCAATACTGGGCGTTGGGCAACACGCCATTCCAGCGCGAGGCGGCCTACATCGCGCTGGGCGAGGCGGCGCTGACGGCGGAACAGGTCGACACCATCAACCGCGCCGTACTCAAGGGCTGGCCGCTGGGATCGGACGAGTACAAGCGGGCGCTGGAGCAGAAGCTGCAGCGCCAGGTGCTGCCGGCCAAGCGCGGACGGCCGTTCAAGCAGGCGCCCGCCGACGCGGCAGTGACCGCCGGGACAGACCCCGGGGCTTGACCCCTGGCGGCCAAAACCAGGGTCAGACCCCCTAGGGGTCAGACCCTTTTGTGTCGTTGACCGCCTGATCGTCGCTTTTTGCGCTTGCATTCACTCTGTCCCCAATTAATTTTCATGGCATCGTTTAAAAAATTAATTCGACTCCGACCCTAATTGTTATTGTTGAAGTTTCTGCTGCATTGCACTACTCTAGGGCTTCGATATTCCAAATTGCAGCGGAGAACTCCATGAAAGCCCAAGGTCTGTACGATCCGTCCAATGAACACGACGCCTGCGGCGTCGGTTTCGTCGCCCACATCAAGGGCAACAAGAGCCACTCGATCATTGAACAGGGTCTGCTGATCCTGAAGAACCTCGATCACCGGGGCGCCGTGGGCGCCGACGCGCTGATGGGCGATGGCGCCGGCATCCTGATCCAGATCCCGGACCAGTACTACCGCGACGAGATGGCCAAGCAGGGCATCGAACTGCCGCCGCCCGGCGAATACGGCGTCGGCATGGTGTTCCTGCCGAAGGAAAACGCGTCGCGCATCGCCTGCGAACAGGAAATCGAACGCGCCGTGCGCGCCGAAGGCCAGGTCGTGCTGGGCTGGCGCAACGTGCCGGTCGACTGCGACATGCCGATGTCGCCCACCGTGCGCGCCAAGGAACCGGTGATCCGCCAGATCTTCATCGGCCGCGGCGCCGACATCATGGTGACCGACGCGCTCGAGCGCAAACTGTACGTGATCCGCAAATCGTCGGGCCACGCGATCCAGGCCCTGAAGCTGATCCACGGCAAGGAATTCTTCGTGGCCTCGATGTCGGCCCGCACCATCGTCTACAAGGGCCTGCTGCTGGCCGACCAGGTGGGCGTGTACTACAAGGACCTGCAGGACGCGCGCTGCGTGTCGGCCCTGGCCCTGGTGCACCAGCGCTTCTCCACCAACACCTTCCCCGAGTGGCCGCTGGCCCACCCGTACCGCCTGATCGCCCACAACGGCGAGATCAACACCGTCAAGGGCAACTTCAACTGGATGCGCGCGCGCGAAGGCGTGATGAAGTCGGCCGTGCTGGGCGACGACCTGAACAAGCTGTTCCCGCTGATCTACGAGGGCCAGTCCGACACGGCTTGCTTCGACAACGCGCTGGAACTGCTGCTGATGGCCGGCTACCCGATCGCCCAGGCCATGATGATGATGATCCCGGAGGCGTGGGAAAACCACGGCCTGATGGACGACAACCGCCGCGCCTTCTACGAATACCACGCCGCCATGATGGAACCATGGGACGGCCCGGCCGCCATGGCCTTCACCGACGGCCGCTACATCGGCGGCACGCTGGACCGCAACGGCCTGCGTCCGGCCCGCTACATCGTGACCGACGACGACCTGGTGGTGATGGCCTCGGAATCGGGCGTGCTGCCGATCCCCGAATCGAAGATCATCCAGAAATGGCGCCTGCAACCGGGCAAGATGTTCCTGATCGACCTGGAAGCGGGCCGCATCATCGGCGACAAGGAGCTGAAGGACACCTACGCCAACGCCAAGCCGTACAAGGCGTGGATCAACGCCGTGCGCATCAAGCTCAACGAGATCAAGCTGAGCGAAAGCCAGCTCGGCCACAACCGCGCCAAGTACACGGCCGCGCCCGGCGAGAAGGCCGTGCCGTCGCTGCTGGACCGCCAGCAGGCGTTCGGCTACACCCAGGAAGACCTGAAGTTCCTGATGGCGCCGATGGCCGTGGCCGGCGAGGAAGCCACCGGCTCGATGGGCAACGACTCGCCGCTGGCCGTCATGTCCAACAAGCTCAAGCCGCTGTACAACTACTTCAAGCAGCTGTTCGCGCAGGTGACCAACCCGCCGATCGACCCGATCCGCGAAGCGATGGTGATGTCGCTGGTGTCGTTCATCGGCCCGAAACCGAACCTGCTCGACACCAACAACGTCAACCCGCCGATGCGCCTCGAAGTGTCGCAGCCCATCCTCGGCTTCGACGACATGGCCCGCCTGCGCGGCATCAGCGGCCACACGGGCGGCAAGTTCAAGTCGTATGAGCTGAACATCTGCTACCCGCTGGCCTGGGGCAAGGACGGTGTGGAAGCCTGCCTGGCCTCGCTGTGCGCGGAAGCCGTGGACGCCGTCAAATCGGGCCACAACATCCTGATCGTGTCGGACCGCTCGGTGTGCGCCGACCGCGTCGCCATCCCGGCCCTGCTGGCCACCTCCACCATTCACCAGCACCTGGTGAGCAAGGGCCTGCGCGCCTCCACCGGCCTGGTGGTGGAAACCGGCTCGGCCCGCGAGACGCACCACTTCGCGCTGCTGGCCGGCTACGGCGCGGAAGCCGTCCACCCCTACCTGGCGATGGAGACCCTGATCGAACTGGCGCACGACATGCCGGGCGAACTGTCGGGCGAAACGGCGATCTACAACTACACCAAGGCCATCGGCAAGGGCCTGATGAAGGTGATGTCCAAGATGGGCATCTCGACCTACATGTCGTACTGCGGCGCCCAGATCTTCGAGGCCATCGGCCTCAACAAGTCGCTGGTCGACAAGTACTTCAAGGGCACGGCCTCCAACGTGGAAGGCATCGGCGTGTTCGAAGTGGCCGAGGAGGCGCTGCGCCTGCACCACCTGGCGTTCGGCGACGATCCGCTGCTGGCCAACCACCTGGACGCGGGCGGCGAATACGCGTTCCGCGTGCGCGGCGAGGACCACCTGTGGACCCCGGACGCGATCGCCAAGCTGCAACACTCGACCCGCGCCAACAACTTCTCCAGCTACAAGGAGTACGCGCAGATCATCAACGACCAGAGCAAGCGCCACCTGACGCTGCGCGGCCTGTTCGAGTTCAAGCTGGACCCGGCCAAGGCGATCCCGCTGGAGCAGGTGGAACCGGCCAAGGAGATCGTCAAGCGCTTCGCCACCGGCGCCATGTCGCTCGGCTCGATCTCGACCGAGGCGCACGCCACGCTGGCGGTGGCCATGAACCGCATCGGCGGCAAGTCCAACACCGGCGAGGGCGGCGAGGATCCGGCCCGCTACGCGATGGAGCTGAAGGGCATCAAGATCAAGCAGGGCGAGACCATGTCGTCGGTGGTCGGCAAGGACCGCGTGGTGGTCGACATCCCGCTGCAGGAAGGCGATTCGATGCGCTCGCGCATCAAGCAGGTGGCGTCGGGCCGCTTCGGCGTCACCGCCGAGTACCTGAACTCGGCCGACCAGATCCAGATCAAGATGGCGCAGGGCGCCAAGCCGGGCGAAGGCGGCCAGCTGCCGGGCCACAAGGTGTCCGAATACATCGCCCAGTTGCGCTTCTCGGTGCCGGGCGTGGGTCTGATCTCGCCGCCGCCGCACCACGACATCTACTCGATCGAAGACCTGGCCCAGCTGATCCACGACCTGAAGAACGCCAACCCGCGCGCCTCGATCTCGGTCAAGCTGGTGTCGGAAGTGGGCATCGGCACCGTGGCCGCCGGCGTCACCAAGGCCAAGGCCGACCACGTGGTGGTGGCCGGCCATGACGGCGGCACGGGCGCTTCGCCGCTGTCGTCGGTCAAGCACGCCGGCACGCCGTGGGAACTGGGTCTGGCGGAAACGCAGCAGACGCTGGTGCTGAACGGCCTGCGCAGCCGCATCCGGGTCCAGGCCGACGGCCAGATGCGCACCGGCCGCGACGTCGTGATCGCCGCCATGCTGGGCGCCGACGAGATCGGCTTCGCCACGGCGCCGCTGGTGGTCGAAGGCTGCATCATGATGCGCAAGTGCCACCTGAACACCTGCCCGGTGGGCGTGGCCACCCAGGATCCGGTGCTGCGCGCCAAGTTCTCGGGCAAGCCCGAGTACGTGGTCAACTACTTCTTCTTCGTGGCCGAGGAAGCCCGCCAGCTGATGGCGCAACTGGGCATCCGCACCTTCGACGAGCTGATCGGCCGCGCCGACCTGCTCGACAAGTCGAAGGCCGTGGCCCACTGGAAGGCCAAGGGCCTGGACTTCAGCTCCGTGTTCTACCAGCCGGAAGTGATCAACGGCCAGTCCGTGTACCACACCGAGGAGCAGGATCACGGTCTGGACAAGGCGCTCGACCACAAGCTGATCGCGCAAGCCAAGGCCGCGCTGGAGAAGGGCGAGCGCGTCTCGTTCATCTCGCCGGTGCGCAACGTCAACCGCACGGTCGGCACCATGCTGTCGGGCGAAGTGGCCAAGCGCTACGGCCACGCCGGCCTGCCGGACGACACCATCCACATCCAGCTGCAGGGCACGGCGGGCCAGTCGGCCTGCGCCTTCCTGGCGCACGGCATCACCATCGACCTGGTGGGCGAAGGCAACGACTACGTGGGCAAGGGCTTGTCGGGCGGCCGCATCATCGTGCGTCCGAACACGGAATTCCGTGGCTGGGCGGTCGATAACATCATCATCGGCAACACCGTGCTGTACGGCGCGATCGCCGGCGAAGCCTTCTTCAACGGCGTGGCCGGCGAGCGTTTCGCGGTGCGCAACTCCGGCGCCACGGCCGTGGTGGAAGGCCTGGGCGACCACGGTTGCGAATACATGACCGGCGGCACGGTGGTGGTGCTGGGCGCCACGGGCCGCAACTTCGCGGCCGGCATGTCGGGCGGCATCGCCTATGTGTACGACCCGGACGGCGATTTCGCCGGCAAGTGCAACACCGCCATGGTGCGCCTGGAATCGGTGCTGACGGCGAGCGAGCAGCAAGTGGACCGCGCCACCTGGCACAGCCAGCACCGCGACGGCGAGCCGGAAGCGGACGAAGTGATCCTCAAGCGCCTGATCGAGCGTCACTTCAAGCACACCGGCAGCACCCGCGCCCGCTACCTGCTCGACAACTGGGCCGAGGGCCGCGGCAAGTTCGTCAAGGTGTTCCCGAGCGAGTACAAGCGCGCGCTGGCCGAACTGGCCGAGGACATGGCGAACGAAGCGTCCGTCGTGCAGCCAAAGGCCGCCTGAGCCAACCAGCACATTACGACCGAGGGCAGGCCACGGCCTGCCCCCCGCCAGCACATTATTTGAGGATTTATCGTGGGTAAAATCACCGGCTTCATGGAATTTCAGCGTCAGGAAGAAGGCTATCTGCCGCCTGCCGCCCGTCTCAAGAACTATGCGGAATTCGTCATCCCGCTGACCAACGAGCAGGCCAAGATCCAGGGCGCGCGCTGCATGGATTGCGGCATCCCGTTCTGCAACAACGGCTGCCCGGTCAACAACATCATCCCCGACTGGAACGACCTGGTGTATCGCGGCAACTACCGCGAGGCGCTCGACGTGCTGCACTCGACCAACAACTTCCCCGAGTTCACGGGCCGCATCTGCCCCGCGCCGTGCGAGGCCGCCTGCACGCTGGGCATCAGCGAGGACCCGGTCGGCATCAAGTCGATCGAGCACAAGATCATCGACGAAGGCTGGGAACATGGCTGGGTGGTGCCGCAACCGGCGGCCCAGCAGACCGGCAAGAAAGTGGCCGTGGTCGGTTCCGGCCCCGCCGGCTTGGCGGCGGCCCAGCAGCTGGCCCGCGCCGGCCACGCCGTGACCGTGTTCGAGAAGAGCGACCGCGTGGGCGGCCTGCTGCGCTACGGCATCCCCGACTTCAAGATGGAGAAGTCGCACATCGACCGCCGCATCAAGCAGATGGAAGCCGAAGGCGTGGTGTTCCGCACCAGCGTGCTGGTGGGCAAGGACTTCCCGGCCAACGTCAACAACTGGGCCAAGGAAACCATCTTCCCCGAAGACCTGGCCAAGGACTTCGATGCCGTGGTGCTGGCCGGCGGCGCCGAGCAGCCGCGCGACCTGCCCGTGCCGGGCCGCGAACTGAAGGGCGTGCATTTCGCCATGGACTTCCTGCCGCTGCAGAACAAGGTCAACGCCGGCGACAAGGTCAAGGACCAGATCAAGGCCACCGGCAAGCACGTGGTGGTGATCGGCGGCGGCGACACCGGTTCCGACTGCGTGGGCACCTCGAACCGCCACGGCGCCGCGTCCGTGACCCAGTTCGAACTGATGCCGATGCCACCCGAGCAGGAGAACAAACCGCTGGTGTGGCCGTACTGGCCGACCAAGCTGCGCACCTCGTCCTCGCACGACGAGGGTTGCTCGCGCGACTGGGCCGTGGCCACCAAGCGCCTGGAAGGCAAGGGCGGCAAGGTTGAAAAGCTGATCGCCTGCCGCGTCGAGTGGAAAGACGGCAAGATGACGGAAGTGCCGGATTCGGAATTCGAAATGAAGGCCGACCTGGTGCTGCTGGCCATGGGCTTCGTCTCGCCCGTGCAGCAGATCCTCGACGCCTTCGGCGTGGAGAAGGATGGCCGCGGCAACGCCAAGGCCACCACGGACGGCGACGGCTGCTACCAGACCTCGGCGCCGAAAGTGTTCGCGGCCGGCGACGTGCGTCGTGGCCAGTCGCTGGTGGTGTGGGCGATCCGCGAAGGCCGCCAGTGCGCGCGCGCCGTCGATGAATTCCTGATGGGTTCGTCCGTGCTGCCACGCTAAGGCGCAGTCACGCTCCATCAGGCCGGAAGCCGGCGGGTGCCCCCACCCGCCGCTTCCGGCTTTTTTCGTGGCGGATTGGTGCAACGCAACAAATTAAACTGGTTTCCAATTGTAACTTGCTGACTTTTCGTTCATTAGTGTTGTATTATCTGCCATTTGCCCCCTCGAATCGGGGCGGCGCCAGCAGAGTTGTGTCTTTCTGCACTACAATACGGCATCCCAAAAAATGAGTACCGATGTGCCCAATCTAGTCGAAATCCGCGATTTACATTTCTCCTATGGAAAGCGCCCCATCCTGTCGGGCCTCCAGATGGACTTCCCGCGCGGAAAAGTCGTGGCCGTCATGGGCGGTTCGGGCAGCGGCAAGACCACCGTCCTGCGCCTGATCGGCGGCCAGTTGCGGCCCAACAAGGGCCAGGTGACCGTGCACGGCGAGGTGGTGCACCAGCTCAAGACCGAGGACCTGTATCTGCTGCGCCGCAAAATGGGCATGTTGTTCCAGCACGGCGCGCTGTTCACGGACTTGACCGTGTTCGAGAACGTGGCATTCCCCCTGCGCGAGCACACGGATTTGCCGGAGGAACTGATCCGCAACCTGGTGCTGATGAAGCTGCACGCGGTCGGCCTGCGCAACGCCGCCAAGCTCAAGCCGGCCGAGATCTCGGGCGGCATGGCGCGCCGCGTGGCGCTGGCCCGCTCGATCGCGCTGGACCCGGAACTGATCATGTACGACGAGCCGTTCGCCGGCCTCGACCCCATCTCCATGGGCGTGACGGCCAACCTGATCCGCAACCTCAACACGGCGCTCGGCTCCACCACCATCCTCGTGTCGCACGACGTCAAGGAGTGTTTCGCCATCGCTGATTACGTGTATTTCCTGTCGCAGGGCAAGATCGTCGCCCACGGCACGCCGGACGACATGCTAGTGTCGACCGATCCCTATGTGAAACAGTTTGTCCACGCGGAGGCGGACGGCCCGGTGCCGTTCCACTACCCGGGCAAATCGCTGGCCGACGACCTGGGCCTGGGAGGCCGGCCATGATCGCCGAGAACCTGCTGGCCCGGCTGGGCGCCACGGTGCGCGAGCAGATCGCCAGCGTCGGCTATGGCGCGCGCATGTTCGGCGCCATGCTGGGCCTGTCGCCGGGCATGCTCAAGCGGCCGCGCCTCGTGGTCGAGCAACTGCATTTCATCGGCAACTACTCGCTGCTCATCATCACCCTGTCCGGCCTGTTCGTGGGCATGGTGCTGGGCCTGCAGGGTTATTACACGCTCAACAAATACGGTGCCGAGCAGTCGCTGGGCCTGCTGGTGGCGCTGGGTTTGACGCGCGAACTGGGCCCCGTCATCACGGCCCTGCTGTTCGCCGGCCGCGCCGGCACCTCGCTCACGGCCGAGATCGGCCTGATGAAGGCGGGCGAGCAACTGTCGGCCATGGAGATGATGGCCGTCAACCCCATCCAGCGCGTGCTGGCGCCGCGCTTCTGGGCCGGCGTGGTGGCCGTGCCGCTGCTGGCGTCGATCTTCAGCGCCGTCGGCGTGTTCGGCGGCTATCTGGTCGGCGTCAAGCTGATCGGCGTGGACGACGGCGCCTTCTGGTCGCAGATGCAGGGCGGCGTCGACATCTGGAAAGACATCTTCAACGGCTTCTTCAAGAGCGTGGTGTTCGGCATCGCCATCACCTTCATCGCCTTGTACCAGGGTTACGAGTCGCAGCCCACGCCGGAAGACGTGGCGCGCGCCACCACCCGCACCGTGGTGCTGTCGTCGCTGGCCATCTGGTGGCTGGACTTCATGCTGACGGCCTTGATGTTCAGCAAATAGGCGCCGTTTGAGCGCCGGAAAACGCAACATAGTGGCTGGCGGCACGCGCCGCCGCCCGGAAAATTCTTTAGGATGATGTTATGCAACGTAAATCTCTGGATGTGTGGGTGGGTCTGTTCATCGTGATCGGCGCGGCGGCGTTGATGTTCCTGGCACTCAAGGCCGGCAACATGAGCTCGCTGTCGTTCGGCAAGACCTATACTATCGTGGCCAAGTTCGACAACATCGGCAGCCTGCGTCCCCAGGCGCCCGTCAAGGCGGCCGGGGTGGTGGTGGGCCGGGTGGGCCAGATCCAGTTCGACGACAAGAGTTACCAGGCGCTGGTCAAGCTGGACATGGACGAAGGCTACAAGTTCCCCAAGGATAGCTCGGCCAAGATCCTCACGGCCGGCCTGCTGGGCGAGCAGTACGTGGGCATCGAGGCCGGCGGCGACACCAACAACCTGGTGGGCGGCGACAAGATCGCCCGCACCCAGTCGGCCGCCGTGCTGGAGGACTTGATCAACCAGTTCATCTACAGCAAGGCAGCGGAAGGAAAGGACAGCAAATGACCCCTATTCCCGGCAAATGGCGCGTGCGCTCACTGACGCTGGCGCTGGGCGCGGCCACCCTGCTCAGCGGTTGCGCCGGCCCCAACCCGCGCGACCCGTACGAGGGTTTCAACCGCGCCATGTTCAAGTTCAACGACACGGTCGACCAGGTGGCCCTGAAACCGGCCGCCACCGCCTACCGCGCCGTGCTGCCGTCGTTCGTGCAGACCGGCGTCGACAACTTCTTCGGCAACCTGGCCGACGCCTGGAGCGCCGTCAACAACCTGCTGCAAGGCAAGGGCGAGGCCGGCATGTCGGACGTGACGCGCGTCGCGCTGAACACCACCTTCGGCCTGCTGGGCGTGATCGACTTCGCCTCCCAGGCCGGCTTGCCCAAGCACAACGAGGACTTCGGCCAGACCCTCGGTCACTGGGGCGTGCCGTCCGGCCCCTACCTGATGCTGCCGCTGTTCGGCGCCTCCACCGTGCGCGACACGGCCGCCCTGCCGCTGGACTTCAACGGCGACATCTGGCGCTACAAGGAACCGATCTACCTGCGCAACATCGGCACGGCCACGCGCGCCGTGGACCAGCGCGCCAACCTGCTGGACGCCTCCTCGCTGCTCGAGGATGCGGCGCTGGACCGCTATCAATTCGTGCGCGACGGCTTCCTGCAACGGCGCGAAAGCAAGGTCTACGACGGCGACCCGCCACCGCACAAGCAGCCGCCCAGGGACGACGACGACGGCGTGAAAAAAGTTGACGACGGAGAAACTTCCGCACCGGTGTCATCCGAACCGGCGCCAAAAGAGTTAAACTCGGAAGCGCCGGCTGCAAAAAAAGACAGCCTGTGACCCTGTCGAGAACCAAACATAGGTAAGCACAACATGAAATTCATCAAACAACTGATCGCATTAGCAACCGTCGCGCTGGCAGGTTATGCCGGCGCCGCCACCGCCACCCCGGCCGCCGTCGAGGCGCCGGACGTGCTCGTCAAACGCATCTCCCAGGACGTGATCGACACGGCCAAGGCCGACAAGGCCATCCAGGCCGGCGACCAGAAAAAGGTCATGGACCTGGTGGAATCGAAGATCCTGCCGTACGTGGACTTCCAGCGCATGACGCAACTGGCCTCGGGCCGTTTCTGGCGCGACGCCACGCCCGAGCAGCAAAAGGCCCTGTCGGCCGAGTTCCGCACGCTGCTGATCTACACCTACTCGGGCGCCCTGTCGCAGATCAAGAACGAGACGGTGGAGTTCAAGCCGCTGCGCGCCGACCCGTCGGACACCGAGGTGGAGGTGCGCTCGCAGGTCAACGTGCCGCGCGGCGAACCGATTCCGCTCAACTACCGCGTGGCCAAGTCGCCCACCAACGGCTGGAAGATCTATGACATCAACGTGCTCGGCGCCTGGCTGGTGGAGACCTACAAGGGCACCTTCGCCTCCGAGATCAGCAAGGGCGGCATCGACGGCCTGATCAAGGCCCTGTCCGACAAGAACAAGAAGCTGGCCAGCAAGCCCATCAAGGCCGCCGCCAACACGAAATAAGACCACCGACGACCATGGCCGAAACGTTAGACAATCTGCAATCGCTGTCGTCGCTGACCGTGCTCAACGCCACCGCGGCGCTTGAGCGCGGCCTGGCGGCCATCCGCGCCGGGCAGAAGGAATTCGACCTGTGCCACGTGCTGACGGTCGATTCGGTGGCCGTGGCCGTCATGCTGGCGTGGCAGCGGGCCGCGCGCGAGGCCGGCTTCTCGCTGGCCCTGCGCAACCTGCCGCCGGCCCTGCAAAGCCTGACCAAGCTGTACGGCGTGTGCACGCTGCTGTTCCCCGACGCGGCCCCGGCCGAGTCGCTCCCCGTGGCTGGCGCGCCCGCGTCCGCCGCCATCGGCCTGACGGCGGCCGATCTGCATCACCATTGACCGTTCCCCGTCTCCCAAGAATCACCGGGTCCGGCTCTGCCGGATCAAAATTCCCCTATAATTGAACGTTGCCGCCGCCCAAATCGTGCCGCGGCGCCAAGCACCACCTTCCGCCAACGAGCATCCCTGCCGTGTCCTTGCGCTGCGGCAACAACTGACAAGTCCAGCATGACAGCTATCCAAATCAACCAGGTCCAGAAGCGCTACCAGTCGCTGCAGGCACTGGGCGGCGTTTCCCTGGCGATCGAGGAGGGCGAGTTCTTCGGCCTGCTCGGCCCGAACGGCGCCGGCAAGACCACCCTGATCTCCATCATCGCCGGCCTGATCCGGCCCGACGCCGGCAGCGTCACCATCCACGGCCACGACGTGCAGAGCGATTTCCGCGCCGCCCGCCGCAAGCTCGGCGTGGTGCCGCAGGAACTGGTGTTCGACCCCTTCTTCACCGTGCGCGAGACGCTGCGGCTGCAGTCCGGCTATTTCGGCCTGTCGCGCAACGACGACTGGATCGACGAGGTGATGTTCAACCTGGACCTGACCAACAAGGCCGACACCAACATGCGCGCGCTGTCGGGCGGCATGAAGCGGCGCGTGCTGGTGGCCCAGGCGCTGGTGCACAAGCCGCCCGTGATCGTGCTCGACGAGCCGACGGCCGGCGTGGACGTGGAACTGCGCCAGACGCTGTGGAAGTTCATCTCGCGCCTGAACCGCGCGGGCCACACGGTGGTGCTGACCACCCACTACCTGGAGGAGGCGCAGGCCATGTGCAAGCGCGTGGCCATGCTCAAGGCCGGCAAGATCGTGGCGCTCGACACCATGAGCGCGCTGATCCGCCGCATCTCCGGCTCCCAGCTCAACCTGCACCTGAAGGGCGCGCTGCCGCCGCAGTTGCAGCACCTGATCACCCACGCCGAGCTGGCCGTGCCCGGCGAATACAACCTGCGCATCAACGATTACGCCGAGGTCGAAGCCATCCTCGCGCGCGTGCGCGAGAGCGGCGCCGTGATCGACGAGATGCAGCTGCAGCAGGCCGACCTGGAAGACATCTTCCTGCAAATCATGGAAAAGGGGACCGTATGAGCCTGATCTCGACCGGCTTCCGCACCCTGGTCTACAAGGAGACCCTGCGCTTCTGGAAGGTGGCGACCCAGACCGTGGCCGCGCCCATCCTGACGGCCATGCTGTACCTGCTGATCTTCGGCCACGTGCTCGAAGGCCGGGTGCAGGTGTACGCGGGCGTCAACTACACGGCCTTCCTGATCCCCGGCCTGGTGATGATGAGCGTGCTGCAGAACGCGTTCGCCAATTCCTCGTCCTCGCTGATCCAGTCCAAGATCACGGGCAACCTCGTGTTCGTGCTGCTGACCCCGTTGTCGCACTGGGAAATCTTCTCGGCCTACGTGCTGGCGTCCATGGTGCGCGGCCTGGTCGTCGGCCTCGGCGTGTTCATCGTCACGGCCTGGTTCGCCCACCTGTCGTTCACCGCGCCCCTGTGGATCGCCGTGTTCGCGCTGCTGGGCGCCGCCATCCTCGGCACCATGGGCCTGATCGCCGGCGTGTGGGCAGAAAAATTCGACCAGCTGGCCGCGTTCCAGAACTTCCTCATCATGCCGCTGACCTTCCTGTCCGGCGTGTTCTACTCGATCCACTCGCTGCCCACGTTCTGGCTGACCGTGTCGCACCTGAACCCGTTCTTCTACATGATCGACGGCTTCCGCTACGGCTTCTTCGGCCAGTCCGACGTCAACCCGGTGGTCAGCCTGGTCATCGTGTCGGCCTTCCTGGTGGTGCTGGCGCTGGCGGCGATCCGCCTGCTGCGCAGCGGCTACCGGCTGCGCCACTGATCACAATTCATACCGTTTATACCGAATTCAATATCAAGGAATCATCGTGTCCACTACTCCAGAACTGATCCACAGCTACATCGCCGCCGGCCTCGAATGCACCCATCTCGAAGTGGAAGGCGACGGCCACCACTTCCAGGCCGTGATCGTGTCGCCGGCGTTCGCCGGCAAGCGCCCGATCCAGCGCCACCAGCTGGTGTACGCGGCGCTGGGCGACCGCATGCGCGAGGAAATCCACGCGCTGTCGATGAAGACCCTGACCCCAGAAGAATACCAAGGCTAAGCATGGACAAGCTCCTCATTCAAGGCGGCAAGCGCCTGTCCGGCGAGATCTCCATCTCGGGGGCCAAGAACGCGGCCCTGCCCATCCTGTGCGCCGGCCTGCTGACGGCGGGCGACCTGGAACTGTCGAACGTGCCGCACCTGCACGACGTGGCCACCATGCTCAAGCTGCTGGGCCAGACCGGCCTCAAGGTGGAACAGGACGGCGAGCGCGTCACCCTCAACGGCGGCGCCATCACCAAGCTGGAAGCGCCGTACGAGATGGTGAAGACCATGCGCGCCTCGATCCTGGTGCTGGGCCCCCTGCTGGCGCGCTTCGGCGAAGCCAAGGTGTCGCTGCCGGGCGGCTGCGCCATCGGTTCGCGCCCCGTGGACCAGCACATCAAGGGCTTGCAGGCGCTGGGCGCCGAGATCTCCATCGAAGGCGGCTACATCTACGCCAAGTGCAAGAAGCTCAAGGGCACCCGCATCGTCACCGACATGATCACCGTCACCGGCACCGAGAACCTGCTGATGGCGGCCACCCTGGCCGAAGGCGAGACCATCCTCGAAAACGCGGCGCGCGAGCCGGAAGTGACCGACCTGGCCCACCTGCTGGTGGCCATGGGCGCGAAGATCGAAGGCATCGGCACCGACCGCCTGGTGATCCAGGGCGTGCCCGAGCTGCATGGCGCCAAGCACGCCGTGATCTCGGACCGCATCGAGGCGGCCACCTTCCTGTGCGCCGTGGCGGCGGCCGGCGGCGACATCACGCTGCGCAACACCCGCACCGACATCATGGACGCGGCGCTCGACAAGCTGCGCGAAATGGGCCTGGAGATGACGATCGGCGCGGACTCGATCCGCGCGCAGATGCACCGCCGCCCCACCCCGGTCAGCTTCCGCACCACCGAATACCCGGGCTTCCCGACCGACATGCAGGCGCAGTTCATGGCCGTCAACACCGTGGCCGACGGCGCCAGCCGCGTCACCGAGACGATCTTCGAGAACCGCTTCATGCACGTGCAGGAGATGAACCGCCTGGGCGCGGCCATCGAGACCGACGGCAACACGGCCTTCATCAAGGGCGTGGAGCAGCTGGTCGGCGCGCCCGTGATGGCGACCGACCTGCGCGCCTCGGCCTCGCTGGTGATCGCCGCGCTGGCGGCCCGCGGCGAGACGCTGGTGGACCGCATCTACCACCTCGACCGCGGCTACGACCGCATGGAAGTGAAGCTGTCGGCCGTGGGCGCCGACATCCGCCGCATCAAATAACGGGAACCACCATGAGTGCATTTAACGGCCAGTCCAACTCGCAACTGATCCTGGCGCTGTCGAAAGGCCGCATCTTCGAAGACACCCTGCCGCTGCTGGAGGCGGCCGGCATCACCGTGACCGAGAATCCGGAAACGTCGCGCAAGCTGATCCTGAACACCAACGATCCCAACGTGCGCGTGATCATCGTGCGCGCCACCGACGTGCCGACCTACGTGCAGCACGGCGCGGCCGATTTCGGCGTGGCCGGCAAGGACGTGCTGCTCGAGCACGGCGGCGAGGGCCTGTACCAGCCGATCGACCTGAACATCGCCACCTGCCGCATGTCGGTCGCCGTCAAGAACGGCTTCGACTACGAGACGGCCGTGCGCCAGGGCGCGCGCCTGCGCGTGGCCACCAAGTTCGTGCAGACGGCGCGCGAGCACTTCGCCGCCAAGGGCGTGCACGTGGACCTGATCAAGCTGTACGGCTCGATGGAGCTGGCGCCGCTGGTGGGCCTGTCGGACGCCATCGTCGACGTGGTCAGCACCGGCAACACGCTGCGCGCCAACGACCTGGTGGAAGTGGAGGCGATCATGCCGATCTCGTCGCGCCTGATCGTGAACCAGGCCGCGCTGAAGCTCAAGCGCGAGCGTCTGCAACCGATCATCGAAGCGTTCGAACGCGCTTCCCAGCCCAAGAGCCAATAAAGAACAGCCGGAACCGCCCATCATGCCGATTCAGATCACCAAGCTCGACTCCAGCCAAGCCGATTTCCAGTCCGCCCTGTCCGCCCTGCTGGCGTTCGAGGCCAGCACCGACGACGCCATCGAGACGGCCGTCACGGCCATCCTGGCCGACGTCAAGGCGCGCGGCGACGCCGCCGTGCTGGAATACACCAACCGTTTCGACCGCATCCCCTACGGCGGCGCCACCAGCATGGCCGCCTTCGAGGTGTCGCAGCAGGAATTGCAGGCCGCGCTGGCCGCGTTGCCGGACGCCCAGCGCCAGGCGCTGCAGACGGCGGCCGACCGCGTGCGCGCCTTCCACCAGCGCCAGAAGCAGGAACTGAACGGCTTCACCTACACCGAAGCCGATGGCACGGTGCTGGGCCAGAAGGTCACGCCGCTCGACCGCGTGGGCATCTACGTCCCCGGCGGCAAGGCCGCTTATCCATCGTCGGTGCTGATGAACGCGATCCCGGCCCACGTGGCCGGTGTGGGCGAGATCATCATGGTGGTGCCGACCCCGGACGGCGTGAAGAACCAGATGGTGCTGGCCGCCGCCGCCATCGCCGGCGTGACGCGCGTGATCACCATCGGCGGCGCCCAGGCCGTGGCCGCGCTGGCCTACGGCACCGAGACCATCACGCCCGTCGACAAGATCGTCGGCCCCGGCAACGCCTACGTGGCCGCCGCCAAGCGCCGCGTGTTCGGCGTGGTGGGCATCGACATGATCGCCGGCCCGTCGGAGATCCTGGTGGTGTGCGACGGCACCACGGACCCGGACTGGGTGGCCATGGACCTGTTCTCGCAGGCCGAGCACGACGAGCTGGCCCAGGCCATCCTGCTGTGCCCGGACGCGGCCTACATCGCCCGCGTGGAAGCGAGCCTGAACAAGCTGCTGCCGGCCATGCCGCGCGCGGCCACCATCCGCACCTCGCTGACGGACCGTGGCGCCCTGGTCAAGGTGCGCGACATGGACGAGGCCTGCGCCATCGCCAACGCCATCGCGGCCGAGCACCTGGAAATCTCGGCCGAACAACCGCAGCAGTGGGCAGACAAGATCCGCCACGCCGGCGCCATGTTCCTGGGCCGCTTCTCGTCCGAATCGCTGGGCGACTATTGCTGCGGTCCCAACCACGTGCTGCCCACCTCGCGCACGGCGCGCTTCTCGTCGCCGCTGGGCGTGTACGATTTCCAGAAGCGCTCGTCCATCATCCACGTGAGCGAGGCGGGCGCCCAGACCCTGGGCAAGGTGGCGGCCGAACTGGCCTACGGCGAAGGCTTGCAGGCGCACGCCCGCAGCGCGGAACTGCGCCTCAAGTCGGCCATCTGAGATGGATGCTTGGCTGAACCAGGTTTTTTGCGAGGATGCGCTGACCGGACTGGCGCGCATCCCCGATGGTTCCGTCGATCTGATCCTCACCGACCCGCCCTACAACCTCGGCAAGGACTACGGCAACGCGTCGGACAAGCAAAGCGTGGATGACTACCTGCGCTGGACCGAACAGTGGATCGACCTGGCCCTGCCCAAGCTCAAGCCCAACGGCAGCCTGTACATCTTCCTCACGTGGCGCTTCTCGCCCGAGATCTTCGTCATGCTCAAGCAACGCATGACGATGATGAACGAGATCATCTGGGACCGCCGCGTGCCGTCCATGGGCGGCAGCGTGCGCAGCTTCTCGTCGGTGCATGACACCATCGGCTTTTTCGTGCGCCGCAAGGATTACTATTTCGACCTGGACGCGGTGCGCATCCCGTACGACGCGGCCACCAAGAAGGCCCGCTCGCGCTCCATCTTCGTCGGTGCCAAGTGGCTGGAGGTGGGCTACAACCCGAAGGATCTGTGGAGCGTGTCGCGCCTGCACCGCGAGCACCCGGAGCGGGCCGACCATCCGACCCAGAAGCCGCTGGAGATCATCGAACGCATGGTCAAGGCATCGTGCCCGCCGGACGGCGTGGTGCTGGACCTGTTCATGGGCAGCGGCACCACGGCCATCGCGGCCCGCCGCTGCGGCCGTCAGTTCGTCGGCTTTGAATTGAACCCCGATTACTGCGCCATCATCAACGAGCGGCTGGCGCAGCTGGACGACGACGCAGTCGCCGCCTAGCCCGCCCACCCCACCAGGAGCTTTGCCAGATGTCCGCCGTATCCAACCTCATCGCCGCCACCATCCGTGCCGACGTGCGCGCCATCGGCAGCTACCATGTGCCCGATGCGAGCGGCTACATCAAGCTCGACGCGATGGAGAACCCGTATGCCCTGCCCGAGCCGCTGCTGCGCGAGCTGGGCCGGCGCCTGGCCGACGCCACGCTGAACCGCTATCCGGTGGCCTCGTACAGCGCGCTCAAGCAGCGCATCTGCGCGCGGCTGGGCGTGCCGGCCGGTTACGACGTCATGCTCGGCAATGGTTCGGACGAGCTGATCTCCATCCTCGACATGGCCTGCGCGCTGCAGGAGCGGCGCGCCGTGGTGCTGGCGCCCACGCCGTCGTTCGTCATGTACCAGCGCTCGGCCCAGTTCGCGGGCATGGATTTCGTCGGCGTGCCGCTCAAGGATGATCTGACGCTGGACTTGCCGGCCATGCTGGCCGCCATCGCCCAACACCGGCCGTCGCTGGTCTACCTGTCCTACCCGAACAACCCGACCGGCAACCTGTTCGAGGCCGACGCCATCGTCGCCATCATCGAGGCATTGGGCGAGACCGGCATCGCCGTGGTGGACGAGGCCTACGAGCCGTTCGCCCAGGCCAGCTTCATGGACCGCCTGCCCGCGTTCCCCAACCTGGTCGTGATGCGCACCGTGTCCAAGCTGGGCCTGGCCGGCATCCGCCTCGGCTACATGTCGGCCGCGCCCGAATTGCTGGCCCAGTTCGACAAAGTGCGGCCTCCTTACAACATCAACGTGCTGACCCAGGCGGCGGCCGAATTCGCGCTCGACCACGTGGACGTGCTGAACCAGCAGGCGGCGCAGTTGCGGGCCGCGCGCACCGATTTGGCGGCCGCCATGGCGGCCCTGCCCGGGGTGACGGTGTTCCCGTCGGCGGCGAATTTTATCTTGATTCGGGTGCCAAACGCCGATGATGCCTACGCGAAACTCCTTGATCGCAAGGTATTAGTCAAAAATGTGAGTAAAATGCACGCTGTGCTGTCCAATTGTTTGCGCATCACGGTCAGCACCCCGGAAGAAAACGCCGCCTTCCTCGATGCCCTGCAAGCATCGTTGGCAGCCTGATACCATCGTAGAGCCCTTCATGAACCGCACCGCAGAAATCACGCGCAACACCAACGAGACGCAGGTCCGCGTCGCCATCAACCTGGACGGCACCGGCCAGCAAAAGCTAAACACCGGCGTGCCCTTCCTCGACCACATGCTGGATCAGATCGCCCGCCACGGGCTGATCGACCTGGAGGTGGAAGCGACGGGCGACATTCACATCGACAACCACCACACGGTGGAGGACGTGGGCATCACGCTGGGCATGGCGGTGGCCAAGGCCGTCGGCGACCGCAAGGGCATCCGCCGCTACGGCCACGCTTATGTGCCGCTGGACGAGGCGCTGTCGCGCGTGGTGCTCGATTTCTCGGGCCGTCCCGGCATCGAATACCATATCCCGTTCACGCGCGCCATGATCGGCACCTTCGACGTCGACCTGACGCTGGAATTCTTCCGCGGCTTCGTCAACCACGCGCTGGTGACGCTGCACATCGACAACCTGCGCGGCACCAACGCCCACCACCAATGCGAAACCGTGTTCAAGGCCTTCGGCCGCGCGCTGCGCATGGCGGCGGAACTGGACGAGCGGGCCGCCGGCACCATCCCTTCGACCAAAGGCAGCCTGTAAGCACGCCCCCGCCGGGCGGGCGGCTCCGGTCACTCTTAGCATGCATGGAATATGAATAAAATTGTTGTAGTGGATTACGGCATGGGCAACCTGCGCTCGGTGGCGCAGGCGCTGCGCGCCGTGGCGCCGGAAGCGGACGTGAAAATTTCCGGCGACGTGGCCGACATCGAGAACGCGCACCGCATCGTGCTGCCGGGCCAGGGCGCCATGCCCGACTGCATGCGCAGCCTGCGCGAGTCGGGCGTGCAGGAGGCGCTGATGCGCGCGGCCGAGTCCAAGCCGCTGATGGGCGTGTGCATCGGCGAGCAGATGCTGTTCGACGTGAGCGAGGAAGGCAACGCGGCCGGCCTGGGCTTGTTGCCCGGCAAGGTGGTGCGCTTCCAGCTCGACGGCATGCTGCAGGACGACGGCTCGCGCTACAAGGTGCCGCAGATGGGATGGAACCAAGTGCGCCAGACGGCGTCTCACCCGTTGTGGCAGGGTATTCCGGACAACAGCTATTTTTATTTCGTGCACAGCTATTACGTCGAACCGGCGCAGGCGGCCCACGTGGTGGGCGAGACCGTGTACGGCAAGCCGTTCGCCTGCGCCGTGGCGCGCGACAACATCTTCGCCACCCAGTTCCACCCGGAGAAGAGCGCGGCCATGGGCCTGCAACTGTACAAGAACTTCGTTCACTGGCAACCTTGAGTTCCTCCCCCTTTTACTCTTACTTCTGACACCATCATGCTGCTCATTCCTGCCATCGACCTCAAAGACGGTCACTGCGTGCGCCTGAAACAAGGCGATATGGAACTTGCCACCGTATTTTCCGAAGAACCGGCCGACATGGCGCTGCACTGGCTCAAGCAGGGCGCCCGCCGCCTGCACCTGGTGGATCTGAACGGCGCGTTCGCCGGCAAGCCGAAGAACGAGGGCGCCATCAAGGCCATCCTCAAGGTGGTGCAGGACTTCGCGCTGGAAAACGACATCGATGAGATCCCCGTCCAGCTGGGCGGCGGCATCCGCGACCTCGACACCATCGAGCGCTACCTGGACGCCGGCATCAGCTACGTGATCATCGGCACGGCCGCCGTCAAGAGCCCAGGCTTCCTGCACGACGCCTGCGGCGCCTTCCCCGGCCACATCATCGTCGGCCTGGACGCCAAGGATGGCAAGGTGGCCACGGACGGCTGGAGCAAGATGTCGGGCCACGAGGTGATCGACCTGGCGCAGAAATTCGAAGCCTATGGCGTGGAGTCCATCATTTACACCGACATCGGCCGCGACGGCATGATGGGCGGCGTGAACATCGAGGCCACCGTCAAGCTGGCCCAGGCCGTGAAGATCCCCGTGATCGCCTCGGGCGGCCTGCACAACCTGGGCGACGTGGAAGCGCTGTGCGCGGTGCAGGACGAAGGCATCGAAGGCGTGATCTGCGGCCGTTCCATCTACGAGGGCACGCTGGACCTGGCTGCGGCCCAGGTGCGCGCGGACGAGCTGACCGACGGCGCCGCTGAGTAAGCGCGCCAGATTCTTTGATTATGGCCTGCGGGCCGACGGGTTCCAACATGCTTGCAAAACGTATCATCCCCTGCCTGGACGTGACCGATGGCCGCGTCGTCAAGGGCGTCAATTTCACCGAGCTGCGCGACGCCGGCGACCCGGTCGAGATCGCGCGCCGCTATGACGAACAGGGCGCCGACGAACTGACCTTCCTCGACATCACGGCCACCAGCGACAACCGCGGCCTGATCCTGCACATCATCGAGGCGGTGGCCTCGCAGGTGTTCATTCCGCTGACGGTGGGCGGCGGCGTGCGCGAGGTGGCCGATGTGCGCCGCCTGCTCAACGCGGGCGCCGACAAGATCAGCATGAATTCCTCGGCCGTGGCCAACCCGCAGCTGGTGTACGACGCCTCGCAGAAGCACGGTTCGCAGTGCATCGTGGTGGCGATCGACGCCAAGCAGGTGTCGCCCGGCAAGTGGGAGGTGTTCACCCATGGCGGACGCAAGGCCACCGGCCTGGACGCGATCGAATGGGCGCGCAAGATGGAGCAGCTGGGCGCGGGCGAGATCCTGCTCACCAGCATGGACCGCGACGGCACCAAGTCCGGCTTCGACCTGGCGCTGACGCGCGGCGTGTCCGACGCCGTCGGCATCCCCGTGATCGCCTCGGGTGGCGTGGGTGGCCTGCAGGACTTGGCAGACGGCATCAAGCTGGGCCGCGCCGACGCCGTGCTGGCGGCCAGCATCTTCCACTACGGCCAGCACACGGTGCAGGAAGCCAAGCAGTTCATGGCGGCCCAGGGCATCCCGATGCGGCTGGCATGAGCGGAGGAACGAACATGGCCACGCCACCCAACAACGGCCTCGCCAAGGCCAAATGGCTGAAGAAAGTGCAATGGGACGAGAACGGGCTGGTGCCCGTGATCGCCCAGGAAGCGGGCAGCAACGACGTGCTGATGTTCGCCTGGATGAACCGCGAGGCGCTGGCGCGCACGGTGGAGCTGGGCGAGGCCGTGTACTGGAGCCGTTCGCGCAAGAAACTGTGGCACAAGGGCGAGGAGTCCGGCCACGTGCAGAAGGTGCTGGAGATCCGCCTCGATTGCGACGAGGACGTGGTGCTGCTCAAGATCGAGCAGGCCGGCGGCATCGCCTGCCACACGGGGCGCCATTCCTGCTTCTTCCAGAAATTCGAGGGCGACGCGCTGGAAGGCGACTGGCAGGTCGCCGAGCCGGTGTTGAAAGACCCGGCCATCATCTATCCCGAACCCGCCAAGCCGGCGCCCAAGGCCGTGGCCAAACCGAACAAGACTAAACCGACATGAGTGCAATCCTGGACCGCGTAGCGGACATCATCGAATCGCGCAAGCTGGCCAACGGCGGCGACCCGGCCACCTCCTACGTCTCGCGCCTGTTCGCCAAGGGCGACGACGCCATCCTCAAGAAGATCGGCGAGGAGGCCACCGAGACGGTGATGGCGGCCAAGGACGCGCGCGCCGGCGGCGACGCCTCCAAGGTGCTGTACGAGTGCGCCGACCTGTGGTTCCATACGCTGGTGCTGCTGGCCCAGTTCGACCTGACCCCGCAGCAGGTGCTCGACGAGCTGGCGCGGCGCGAGGGCGTGTCCGGCATCGTGGAGAAGGCGTCCCGCCCGGACGCGCCGGGCGACGGCGCCTGACCCTGACCGTAACAACCCGACTTTTTAGGAGTGTTTGTGGACAACTGTATTTTTTGCAAGATCGCGGCCAAGCAGATCCCGTCGACCATCGTCTACGAGGACGAGGACTTGCTGGCGTTCAAGGACATCAACCCGGCCGCGCCCGTGCATCTGCTGCTGATCCCCAAGCAGCATTTCGCCACCCTCTCCGACTGCACGGCCAGCCAGGCCGCGCTGCTGGGCAAGATGCTGGCCCTGGTGCCGCGCCTGGCCGAGGAATTCGGCTGCGCCGTCCGCTACGACGCCGACGGCATGCCGACGGGCGGCTACAAAACCATCATCAATAGCGGCCCCGACGGCGGGCAAGAGGTGTACCATCTGCACCTGCACCTGGTGGGCGGCCCGCATCCGTGGCGTCGCCTGCATTGAACGGGGCGCCGCGCAGCTAAGCATTCCGGACGAGATCATGTTAGTCCATGTGACAAATACATGACGGGCCGCGCTTCGCTTATACTGTGGATATTGGTTATCATTGGGTTCTTTGGGCGTAACCGCCTTGCAAGGGGAATAAGATGGGTTCTATGAGTATTTGGCACTGGCTGATCGTGCTGGTGGTCGTGATGCTGGTGTTCGGTACCAAAAAGCTGGGCAACATGGGTTCCGACATCGGCAAGGCCGTCAAGGGCTTCAAGGATGGCGTGCGCGGCGAGGAAGACAAGCCGGCGGCCACCACCCCGCCCACGATCGACGTCGACGCGAAAGAGAAGAACAAGCAGTAAGCGGCGCGGGGCCCCGGCCCCGACCGCGATAGCTTGCGCCTTATGATCGATCTCGGTCTTTCCAAACTAGCCATCATCGGCGTCGTCGCCCTGGTCGTCATCGGTCCCGAAAAGCTGCCCAAGGTGGCGCGGATGGCCGGGTCCCTGTACGGCCGGGCCCAGCGTTATCTGAACGAAGTCAAATCCGAAGTCTCGCGCGAGATCGAGATGGAGGAATTGAAGAACCTGCAAAAGGAAGTGCAGCAGGCGGCCCAGAACGTCAAGCAGGACGTGGAAAAGGCGGTCTCGGACAACCTGGGCGACCTGCAAGGCGCCTGGGACGGCACCCCGCTGCCGGTGACCGAGCGCCTGATCAGCGCCACGCCGGACGACCTGTCCCGCAAGGCACGCGAGTTCCGCCGCAAGAAGCTGGTGCGCAATTCGGCCATTCCCGGCTGGTACAAGCAGCGCCACGGCGGCAAGATGCATGTCACATCGGGCGCGGCGCGCGTGGCCCGTTTCCGCCCGCGCGGCAATTCCTCCTCCTCGTTTTACTAAATGACTACTTCTGAGCAGGGCGAAGAGACCTTTATCTCTCACCTGATCGAGCTGCGCGACCGGCTGGTCAAGGCCTCGATCGGCATCGTGCTTGTGTGCATCGGGCTGCTCGTGTGGCCCGGCCCCTCGCACATCTACGACATCATCGCGCGTCCCATGATCGCCTCGCTGCCGGTCGGCTCGAAGATGATCGCCACCGGCGTCATCTCGCCGTTCCTGGTGCCGATGAAGGTGACGCTGGTGATCGCCTTCATCCTGGCCCTGCCGTGGGTGCTGTACCAGCTGTGGGCCTTCATCGCGCCCGGCCTGTACGCGCACGAGAAACGGCTGATCGCGCCGCTGGTGGTCTCGTCGTCGTTGCTGTTCATGATGGGGGTGGCGTTCTGCTACTTCTTCGTGTTCGGCCGCGTGTTCAAGTTCATCAGCGAGTTCTCGCCGCAGTCGATCGCCGTCACGCCCGATATCGAAAACTATCTCGATTTCGTCATGTCGATGTGTCTGGCGTTCGGCGCCACGTTCGAAGTGCCGGTGGTGGTGGTGATCCTGGTGCGCATGGGCCTGGTGAGCGTGGAGAAGCTCAAGGAAGTGCGGCCCTACGCCATCGTGGGCGCCTTCGTGGTGGCGGCCGTCGTTACGCCGCCCGACATCGTCAGCCAGTTCTCGCTGGCCCTGCCCATGTGCCTGCTATTCGAGCTGGGCTTGCTGGTCGCGCCCATCTTCGTGCGCGTGACCCAGGCGCCGGAAGAGACGTCGTGACTGCAGGGACGGCTTTGAGGCGTCGCAATTGATGGCGACTCGCCGCCTCAGGCGAACAGTTTGATGAGGATGAGGGCGTTGGCGGCGAGGTTGAGGTAGAGTAGCCAGCGCAGTCCGGCACACTGCCCGGCCGTCCGGTCGACCTTGACGTCGAGCGCTTGAAGCTTGACGTCGAGCGATTGAATCTTGATGTCGAGCGCTTTCATGCACCTCGGCCTGCGGCTGGGGGACGCCCCCTTCCGCCAGCTTTCTGGCGTACTCAAGCGTGCCGAATTGTATGGGCATGGTCATTGTCGCTCCCGGATTTCATCGTAGCAGAAACGACATCGCGACGCCGTCACTGCGGCAATCGTCGCGGACCCCATTTTCTGGCGCTTGCGGACCCGCAAACGGACGCCATACGCGCGGCCCGCGCAAGCCCGCGCGCGGGTGCTGCAAAGCAAACGGGACGCTCACCGCGTCCCGTCGTGCCACTGCCTGCGCGCAAGGCCGCTTACTGGGTCATCAGCTCGCGGATCATGGGTACCGGCGCGCTGCCGTAGCTGAGGAATTGCTCATGGAATTGCTTGAGCGAGAACTTGCTGCCCAGCGCCTGCTTGCGCTGCTCGCGCAATTCCATGATGGCGCTGTAGCCGCTGAAATAACTGGTCAGCTGCACCGACGTCACCTGCACCCGGTGCCATTTCTCCTCCGCCTCGCTGCGGGTCTGGAACGCCTGGCGCGTCAGCAGGTCCATGGCCTGTTCCTGCGTCATGCCCAGCACGTGCACGCTGTAGTCGAGGATGGTGTTGGTCACGCTGCGCAGATTCCATTTCGACCACATCAGCCACATCTCGGGCGCGTTGTCGCCGTAGCCCGATTCGAGCATCATGCGCTCGCCGTACACGGCCCAGCCCTCCACCATGGCGCCATTGCCGAAGATGGACTTGACGATGGACGGCGAACGGTTGGCGTACACGAGCTGCGCGTAGTGGCCGGGTATGGCTTCGTGGATGTTGAGGATCTGCAGGATCCAGTCGTTGTATTCGCGCAGGCTGCTTTCGGCCGCCTCCGGGGTGGCGCCGTCGAGCGGGGTCACGTTGTAGTAGGTGCGGTCCTGCGGCCGGTACGGGCCGGGCGCGTCGATGCTGGCGCCGGCCACGCCGCTCTGGTAGGCCGGGGTGGCGCGCACCTCGAGCTGCTTGCTGGGGTCGAGCGTCAGCAGGTCATGGCTGATCACCCAGTCCTGCAGCAGCGGCACCTGGCGCCGGATCTCGCTGAAGAAATTCTCGCGCGCCACGTGGTGGCTCGACAGCTTGTCGATCACCATGCTGATCTTGGCGTAGCGGTCGTCGGGCTTGGCGGCGTCGCCCATGGTCTTGGTCCACAGCTCGTCGGACAGCTTGTCCATATTGGCCAGCAATTCCTCGCGGGCGGCCAGCGCCTTGTTGTACGTCTGCTCGGCCGTGCCGCCGGACTGGATGTCGAACGCGAATTTCTGCTCGTACAAGTCCTTGCCGATGCGGAACGAGCGGCCGGTGCCGTTCTTGGCCATGGTCTGGTCCAGGTCCTTCAGGAAGGCCACGTAGCCGTCGACGGCCGTCAGCGCCGCGTTGATGCGCTGGGTGAACAGCTGCTTTTCCACCGGCGTGAGGATGGACGCCTGGGCTTCCTTGTCGAGCTGGGTCAGCACGGTGAGCACGCCGGGCGCCTGCGCGATGGCCAGCCTGGTGTGCTCGGGCGTGGGGTCGGTCAGGTTGGCGCGGGCCGCGTCGTAATAGGCGGGGATGCTGGCGATGCGCTTGAGCAGCGTGCGCAGCCGCTGCGGCTTGGCCGCGTATTTCGTGCTGAGGATCAGGTCGATCGGCCCGGCCGGGTTGTACAGCGCCGGATTCCACTGGAATTCGCGGAACGTGGTGAGGTTGAAGCGGTCCGAGTTCAGCTTGTTGATGAGCAGCGCCAGGTCGGTGCGCCGGCTGGCCGACAGCTGGCGCGTGTCGACCTTGGCGAAGCGGCCCAGCCAGTCGTCCGTGAACGCCTGCTGTTTGGCCAGCGTGGCCGGGTCGTAGACGGTCATGCTGGCGGCCGTGTCGTACTTGCCGGCGTAGATCGCGCTTTCCGGGTCGATGCGCCACAGCGCGTTCAGGAATTGCACGCTGAGCGCGTCGAGCGCCTTGTCCTGGCGCCGCTCGGGCGACACGGGGTGGGCGTTGTGCACGGCGGCGGCCACGGTGGCCGCCGCCACCGGCGCGGCCGCGTGGCCCTTGCCGTGCTTGCCGCTGCTTTTACTACCGCTTTTGCCGCCACTCTTGCCGCTGGATTTGCTGTCGCCCTTGGCATGTTTGCCGTGGGACGAACTCTTGGTCCCCGCTTTGGCCGTGCTGGCGGCCGCCTTGGCATGGTGTTGGTGGGTGCTGGCGCTGGCCGGCGCCAGCGCGATCGACGTCAGCAGCGCAGCCAGCGCGATGGGGGTCTTCATCATAGAAAAGCAGCCTCGTGTAGGTTGGGGCAAGACGCGCATATTCGCAGGTTTGGGGCGGCGCGCCAAGGTCAAGCGTGGGAGATTATCACTAAACGGGGCCCGCGAGGGCGCCCGTTACATGCCGCTACATGTCCTGCGGGGGCGCCATCAGCGCTGCATGCCCTCGGCCAGCATGGCCAGCATGTCGGCCGCCGACATGCGCGCCGCCAGGTCGCTGCCGTCGAGCAGGCTGTCGGCCAGGTCGCGCTTGTGCTGGTGCAGCGCCACGATGCCCTCCTCGATCGTGTGGCGTGCCACCAGCCGGTAGATGGTGACGGGCCGCTGCTGGCCCATGCGGTGCGCGCGGTCCGAGGCCTGGTCCTCCACGGCCGGATTCCACCACGGGTCCATGTGGATCACGTAGTCGGCCGCCGTCAGGTTGATGCCCATGCCGCCCGCCTTCAGGCTGATCAGGAACACGTCGCCGTCGCCGGCCTGGAACGCGTCGACCCGCTTCTTGCGTTCCTGCATGGGCGTGGCGCCGTCCAGGTACTGGTAGCGGATGCCGTTGGCGTCCAGGTGGTCGCGGATCAGCTTCAAGTGGTCGACGAACTGGCTGAACACCAGCACCTTGTGGCGGTTGTCGAGCAAGCCTTCCAGCAGGTCGGCGAAGGCGGCCAGCTTGCTGCTGGCCAGCCCCAGGGCCGGCGCCACCAGCTGCGGATTGCAGCAGGCGCGGCGCAGCTTCATGATCTCGGCCAGGATCTGGATGGTCTTGCGGTCGACCGGGCCTTCCGCCTGCTCCAGTTTTTCCAGCGCGGCGCGGCGCAGCGATTCGTACAGCGCCGTCTCCTCCTTCGACAGCTCCACCTCCAGCGTGATCTCGGTGCGCGACGGCAGCTCGGCCAGCACCTGGGCCTTGGTGCGGCGCAGGATGAAGGGCTGGATCAGCCGCCGCAGGCGCTGGCGCGCGCCCACCTCCGCCTTGTGGTTCTGGGCCTTCTCGATCGGCCCCGCGAAGCGCAGGTTGAACTGCTCGATGCTGCCCAGCAGGCCCGGATTGATGAAGCGGAACAGGTTCCACAGTTCGCCCAGGTGGTTCTCCAGCGGCGTGCCGGTGGCCACCATCTTGAAGTCGCCCTGCAAGGCCATCACGGCCTGCGAGCGCTTGGTGGCGCCGTTCTTGATCGCCTGCGCCTCGTCGAGCACGATGGTGTGCCAGCGCACGCCGGCGAACAGCTTGGCCTCCAGCTGCAGCAGGCCGTAGCTGGCCACCACCATGTCGTAAGGCTGCAGCGTGGCCAGGGTGTCGGCGCGGTCGCCCGCGCCGAACACTTTGACGTTGAGCGTGGGCGCGAAGCGGGCCGCCTCGCTGACCCAGTTCAGGCACACGGAGGTGGGCGCCACCACCAGCGTGGGGCCATGCGGCGCGCGCGCCAGGATCAGGGCCAGCGCCTGCAGCGTCTTGCCGAGGCCCATGTCGTCGGCCAGGCAGGCGCCCACGCCCCAGTGGGCCAGCCGCGCCAGCCAGTCGTAGCCTTCGCGCTGGTAGTCGCGCAGCTCGGCCTGCAAGGTGCTCGGTAGTTGCGGCACGAATTCCGTGCGCGCCTGCATGCGTGCCAGGTGTTCCTTCCACAGCTTGTCCGCCTTCAGCCCGCCCGCGTCGTCGGCCAGCTCCTCCAGCGCGAACGCGGCCAGCGGATGCAGGCGCACGCCATCCTCGGTCAGCTCGCCGTAGGCCGACACTTCGCGCAGGCGGCGGTGCAGTTCCTCCGTCAGCGCCAGGAAGCGGTTGCCGCCCAGCTCCACGAAGCGCCCCTGGCTGTTGTGCATCAGCTCCAGCAGGGTGCGCAGGTCCAGCACCTGGCCCTCGTCCACCTGGACTTCGCCGCTGGCCGCGAACCAGTCCTTGTGGCTCTTGATGGCCAGCCGCAGCTGGCCGCTGCCCACCTTGGGCGTGACGCGGAAGCTCTCGCCTTCCGGCCAGGCCAGCACGATGCTGTCCCGTTCTAGCGCCTGCAGCTCCACCAGCAGTTGCAGACACAGGGCCGGTTGGCCCAGCAGCCATTCGCCGTGTTCCTGCTCGGCCGATTCGAGGATCGGGCAGCGCGCCACCAGCGCCCGTTCCGCCTCGCGTTCGCCGTTCAGGTCGCGCCGCGCCTGCACCGGCTTGCCGCCGGCGTCCGCGATCACGCTGTCGGCGCCGGTGCCGGGCGGGTAGTAGGCGCCGCCGGCCAGCGGCCGCACCAGCAGCTGCATCTTCAGGCCATGCTGGTAGGGCAGCAGGTGCACGTGCAGGCGCGCGTCGGCCGCCACCTGCTCCATGTCTGCGCCGGCGCCGCCGATTTCCGACTGCACCGTCACCAGCGACGAAATCGAACCGATCGCCTGCAGCACCTGCTGCTCCGCGTGGCGCGGCACGGTCAGGCCGTCGCCGACGATGGCGGCGATGCGGCGGTGTTCGTCGAGGATCTGGATCACGCGCAGCCGGGTCGGCGTTTCCTTGTTGATGATGACGGTGCTGCCATCGTCGGGGATGGCCGGTTGCAGCGCGATCGTCAGGTTGTCGCCCTCCTTGCGGATCAGCAGTTCCGGCGCGCCGGCCAGCAGTTCGACCCGCGTGTCGGGCGCGTCGTGCCAGAACAGCAGCGGGTGGCCCACCAGCGCCGCGGCCGCGCGCTGCGGGTCGATCTCGTAGCTGAGGCCCGAGGAATGGTAGTGGCGGTGCGCCACGCCGATCGCCTCTGCCGCGCGCATATCCTGCGGCGTGAGGAAATCGAACTGCTCGGGCTCGAAGCGCAGCCGCTTCAAGGCCACGGCGCGGCCCTTGCCCCAGATGCCGCGCGCGTCGCGCTTCTGCTCGCGCGGCTCGACGGCCGTCAAGCCATGGCGCGGATGAAAATCGAGCACCCAGGCCAGCCGCGCGTTGCCGCCGGCCGTGGGCGCGGCCGGCTGCTGCAGATTGATCAGGGCGGCCAGCTGGCGCTGCCATGCTTCCTGCCGCTCGAACCACGCGGTCAGGTCGGCGTAGCCATGCTGGCGGCGCAGCGCCGCGCCATGGCGCGCCTGTTCCGCGTCGCCCAGGTGGCCCAGCAGGCTGGCGGCCTGGCCGGCGATGAAGTGGTAGCCGGCGCGCTCGGCCAGCTGCACCAGCTCCTCCAGCTGCGGACGGTAATCGGCCAGCTGCGGCTGCGACAGCCAGAAGTACAGCAAGCCCTGGAACATCGGCGCCTGCAGTCCCGTCTCCCACGCCCGTTTGGTCACGGTGTCCGGCGTCAGCGTGCCGGCGCGCACCTGGCGCAGCAGGTCCAGCAGCTGGTAGACGGCGCTGTCGTGGTTGTGCGGCGCGCGCAGCGCCGCTTCCAGATAGGCTTCGGCGGCCTTGTCCAGTTTGGGGTCGCCCTGGCGCAGCATGGCCAGCACGTACAGGTGGCCGCCCATGCCCGCGAACAGTTGCTTGCGCTTGCCCGACTCGCGCCGCAGCATCTTGAGCGCGGCGTCGAAGCCGGTGATGGCGGCCGAGGCGGCGCCGCGCAGCAGCACGATCGCGCTCGCCAGGAACTGGCTTTGCGCGCCGGCCGTGCCCTCCAGGTAGCGGCCCGCGTCGTCCAGCCGGCCGCACAGGATGGCGTCTTCCGCCAGCGCCAGGCGCAGCGCGGGCGCCACGTCGTCGCCAGCGGCGCGGCGGCGCTGGAAGTGCTGCTCGGTGAAGTCGCGCAGCACGGGCGCGCTGGCGATGTCGCGCTGCGCGTTGTGCAGCAGCAGCGTCAGGATGTCGTCCTGCAGCAGCGGATGGACGCGGGCGATCATGCCCGCTTCGAATGGCCGGCCGAAGATCTCGATGAGGGGATGGAGCTGGGCCGCCTCGTAGCAGTTCTGGCAGAACGCCAGCAGCGGCAGCACGCGCTGCGGGTCCTGGCCGCGCAGCAGCGCCATGCGCAACCGCGCCACGCCGGCCCGGTAGCTGCGCGGCTCCACCGTGTTCCAGGTCTGGCGCAGCGGCACCAGTAAATCGTGCGCCTGGCTGATGTCGTCGAGCGCATGGGTGCCGATGGCGGCGCGGATGGCCGGCCAGCGCAGGCCGGGGTTGCAGCTGTGGCCACGGCCCGTCACCACGTTGGTGAAGGCCAGCCGTTCGAGTTTGCGCAACGCGTCGTCCAGCGAGGCGACGGTGAGCTTGTCGCCGCTCGCATCCTCGATGCGGGCCGCCTTCAGATGGTCGAGGATGGCGGTGCGGCCCATCGGCTCGCCGACCAGCGCGAGCAGGGCCAGCGTCATTTTCTCGTGGTAGGCCAGCGCGTCGAATTCGGCCTGCAGCTGCGTTTCGTTCATGCGGGCAGGTTATCGATGTGGACGGCGCCGGGCGCGTCGCCCGGGTGCAGGCCGAACAGGCGCTGGTAGAAGTACAGCTCCGCCTCCAGCGTACGCACGATGTTCTCGGCCTTGCGGAAGCCGTGGCCTTCACCCTCCAGCGGCACGTAGGCCACCGGCACGCCGCGCGCGCGCAGCGCCGCCACCATGGTTTCCGATTGCTGCGGCGGCACCACCTTGTCGTCCAGACCCTGGAAGAAGATCATGGGCCGCGCCAGCCGGTCCGTGTGGTTGATCGGCGAGCGCGCCTGGTACAGCGCCTCGGCCGCCGGCTGCGGC
Source organism: Rugamonas sp. GW822-FHT03B10 (assembly GCF_058801745.1). Taxonomy (NCBI): domain Bacteria; kingdom Pseudomonadati; phylum Pseudomonadota; class Betaproteobacteria; order Burkholderiales; family Oxalobacteraceae; genus Rugamonas; species Rugamonas sp. GW822-FHT03B10. The sequence continues at coordinate 99,936 of NZ_JBXANP010000016.1, forward strand.
GCGATCAGGTATTCGTTGTAGTGCGATTCGAACTTGTGCGAGTCCTGGTCCAGCCCCTTGAGGTCGGACACGCCATAGTAGCTGGCGCCCAGCTTGAACACGTCGTGGAAGGTCAGCGCGCACAGCGTGGTCAGGCCGCCGGCGCTGCCGCCACGGATGATCAGCCGCTCGCCGTCGGCCAGGCCGCGCGCCACCAGCGCGCGCGCGCCGGCGATGCAGTCCTCGACGTCGACGATGCCCCACTGGCCCTTGAGCGCGTCGCGGTAGGCGCGGCCGAAGCCGGCGCTGCCGCCGTAGTTCACGTCCAGCACCCCGAAGCCGCGGCTGGTCCAGTACTGGGTGGCCAGCTTGAGCGTGCTGGTGGTCATGCTGGTGGGGCCGCCGTGGCTGATGACGATCACGGGCGGCAGGCTGTCGGCCGGCGCCTGCACGGCCGGATTGCACGGTGGGTAGAAGAAGGCGTGCGCCGTGCGCCCGTTGGCGCTGGGGTAGCTGATGGACTGCGGCACCGACAGCTCGGCCACGGCCGGCAGCGTCTCGATGGAGTGGGCCAGCACTTCGATCTCGTCGCTCGTGTATTCGATGCGGGCCAGTTCCAGCGCGATCGTGGGGCTGCCGCCCATCAGCGCGATGAAGCCGGGGCCCACCTTCAGTTCGCGGATCTCCTGGTAGGGATTGGCGATTTCCTCCAGCCGTCCGCTATCGGCATGCAGGCGCGCCAGCTTGCTCACGCCCTGCACGATGTAGGTGCAGATGATGTCGTCGGCCGCGCGGAAGCCGTACATGGAAGCGCCGAACACCCAGTGCGGGGTGGCGAATTCGGCCTCCATCGGGCACAGGGCCTGGACCTGATCGCCGGCCAGCCGGTACAGATTCCACCAGCCGCTGCGGTCGGACACGAAGTGCAGCACGCCGGCCGGCGACCATTCGGGCTGGCACACGGCTTCCTCCGGGCCGCCGGCCACGCGCCGCGCCGGGCCCAGGCTGCCGTCGTCCAGCACCGGCGCCAGCCACAGCTCCGTGCCCTGCCACGGCATGCGCGGATGGTCCCAGCTCAGCCAGGCCAGCTGGCGGCCATCGGGCGACAGGCGCGGCGCGGCGTAGAAGTCGGCGCCCTGCGCCAGCACCGTCTCGGCGCCGTCCGCGCTGATCGCGCACACGGTGTTGACGGGCTGCGTGTGCGGATCGTCGCCGTGCAGCTCGCGCACGCTGATCAGGCGCGCGCGGGCGCGGTCGGCCACGAAGTCGGCGTGGCGCTGCTTGCCGGGCCGGGTCACGGCCACGGCCGGCGTGTCGCCGTCCTGGCGGTACAGCAGGTTGTCGGCGTGGTGCGAGAAGTAGACGGTGTCGCCATCGACCAGGTAGGCGCCGCCGCCATATTCATGCACGCGGCTGCGCACGTTGAACGGCAACGGGGTCAGTTCGGCCGTCGTCGCGCCGCGATGGCGCAGCAGCGTGTTGCGGCCCGCCTCGGCCGCGCGGCCGGCCAGCCAATAGATGTCGCTGCCATCGGCCCCGCCCACGGCCAGTTGCGACAGCGGCGTGGCGCCGGCCGCCACGCGCGCGGCGCTGATGGTCGATGGCCAGGCGCCGAACGGCGCGGTGGGTAGTGGGGTGGCAGGGGTCATGGTCGCTCCAAAAGTGGTCGGGATCGGGGTGCAGGCATCATAGTGAAAGCGCGGCCAATGTTCCAGCCTTAGTTGCGGCGCAAGTCCGGCCTGGGCCGGCGTCGCGCCGGGCCTACGTTTCGTCATGCGGGGCGCAGGGCAAAGCGTAAAAACGGGGCGCGGGATGCGATAATAGCTTTTTTATTCCCGCCATCGATTGCCTTCCATGCCACAATTCGCCCCGCTCCAGAACGACACCTTCTTGCGCGCGTTGCTGCGCCAGCCCACCGACTACACGCCTGTGTGGCTGATGCGCCAGGCGGGGCGCTATTTGCCGGAATACCGCGCCACGCGCCAGAAGGCCGGCTCCTTCATGGGCCTGGCCACCAATCCCGACTACGCCACCGAGGTGACGATCCAGCCGCTGGACCGCTTCCCGCTGGACGCGGCCATCCTGTTCTCCGACATCCTGACCGTGCCCGACGCGATGGGCCTGGGCCTGCACTTCGTGGAAGGCGAAGGGCCGAAGTTCGAGCGTCCGCTGAAGACGGAGCAGGACGTGCTGGCCCTGCGCCAGCCGGAACCGGGTTCGCTCGACTACGTGTTCAAGGCCGTGACCCAGATCCGCACCGAGCTCAATGGCCGCGTGCCGCTGATCGGCTTTTCCGGCAGCCCGTGGACGCTGGCCTGCTACATGGTGGAAGGCCAGGGCTCGCGCGAGTTCCACACCATCAAGAAGATGCTGTACAACCGCCCGGACCTGATGCACCACGTGCTGGCCACCAACGCCAAGGCCGTGGCCGAATACCTGAACGCCCAGATCGACGCCGGCGCCCAGGCCGTGATGATCTTCGATTCCTGGGGCGGCGCGCTGGCCGACGGCGCCTACCAGGAATTCTCGCTGGCCTACATGCGGCAGGTGGTGGCCCAGCTCAAGCTTGAAAAGGATGGCGTGCGCATCCCCGCCATCGTGTTCACCAAGGGCGGCGGCCAATGGATCGAGGACATCGCCGGCATCGGCGCCGACGCCGTGGGCCTGGACTGGACCGTCAACCTGCGCCAGGCGCGCGCGCTGGTGGGCGACAAGGTGGCCCTGCAGGGCAATCTGGACCCGGCCATCCTGTTCGCCAGCCCGGACCAGATCCGCGCCGAAGTGCACAAGGTGCTGGACGCGTTCGGCAAGCCCGGCGCCAACAGCGGCCACGTGTTCAACCTCGGCCATGGCATTTCCCAGTTCACCGATCCGGACCACGTGGCGGCCATGGTGGAAGCCGTCCACAGCCACAGCCGCGCCCTGCGCGCCTGAGGCGCCGTCCGCTAAAAGGGGGCGTTTCGCCGGAAACGCGCCCTTTTTTCATGCTGTCTTCGTTCGTCCGATACCGACTTATACACAATTTTATTTGCTGCCGAAATAACAGGCAGCGGCTTTTCCCCCGCTGGGAGCGGTGTTGTAAGTGTTTGATTATGATAGGTTTATTTTTACCTCCCCAGAGGCAAGATTAGCGTTAGGTAAACCTTATCCCAGCGGTGCAACGGGCTTGTGCGTCCATTGTCCACAAAGTTATCCACTAAAACTGTGGATAAAAAAGAAAAGACCTTAGTAAACCGCCACTTAGCCGTTTTGTTAGCATTTTGGTTCAAGAGCATGTTGCGCTGCACGAAACCGATGCAATGTTTTTGCCGTGATAACGGCCTTGTTTCGGCGCAAACGTTGCCGCTGCAGTATGTGTAGAATGCGCTGCTTCGGTCCGCCTGCCGCAAATGGATGGTGCTCTGCGGCAAACGTGATCTGGATGGCATCCGGTGCAAAAAAGTGCTTGATTTCGGGCCGAAAAGTCCTCTAAATACTTCACTTATGCACAGCGGCGCGGATCTGGCGCGATTTTTTCCTCCCCTAGGGAGCATTTTTCAAGTTATTGATTTATAAGGGAATTAATTTTGGCTTTTTGCCCGGCTTATGACACTGGCAAGGCGGAAGTCGCCGGTTTCCATGAATTAATTTTCCCTTGTCCACAAAGTTATCCACAAAAACTGTGGATACTTTCCGGCGCCACGCAGCGGGCGCCATCGTCGGGGAAAACCGCGTGAATTGTGCGGCCACATCATGACCACGACGGGCCACGCCTCCCCTTGCATCCTGCACATCGTGCTCGATACCCCGCTCAACGCCGTGTTCGATTACCGCTGGACTTGCGATCCCGCAAATCCGCCGCGGATCGGCCAGCTGGCGCTGGTGCCGTTCGCCCGGCGCGAGGTGATGGGCTTGATCGTCGGCATCAGCGAGCGCAGCGACGTGCCCGAGGAAAAGCTCAAGGATGCGCTGGCCGTGCGCAGCCAGTTGTCGCCGCTGTCGCCGCAATGGCTGGCGCTGGCCGGCTTCGCGGCCGATTACTACCAGCGCCCGCTCGGTGAGGTGGCGCTGCCCGGCCTGCCCAAGAATCTGCGGGTGCTGACCACGGTGGCGCTGGACCGGGCGCTGAAGAAGCTGGCCAAGCACGACACGCCGCACGACGGCACGCCGTTCGCCATGCCGCGCCTCAACCCGGCCCAGCAGGAGGCGGCCGACGCCATCGGCGGCGCCCGGGGCTACGCGCCCACGCTGCTGTACGGCGTCACGGGCAGCGGCAAGACCGAGGTCTACCTGCAGGCGTGCGCGCAGGTGCTGGCGCGCGAACCGGAGGGCCAGATCCTGATCCTGGTGCCCGAGATCAACCTCACGCCCCAGCTCGAAGGCAACATCCGCGCGCGCTTTCCCGGCGTGATGCTGGCCACCTTGCACAGCAGCCTGTCCGAAGGCGAGCGCATGCTGCACTGGCTGGCGGCGCACCAGGGCAAGGCCCGCATCGTGCTGGGCACGCGGCTGGCCATCCTGGCCTCGCTGCCCGAGCTCAAACTGATCGTGATCGACGAGGAGCACGACCCGTCGTACAAGCAGCAGGAAGGCTTGCGCTACTCGGCGCGCGACCTGGCCGTGTGGCGCGCCTGGCAGCTGGGCATACCCATCGTGCTCGGTTCGGCCACGCCGTCGCTGGAGAGCTGGCACCACGCCCAGTGCGGCCGCTACCGCAAGCTGGAGCTGCGCGAGCGCGCCGTGGCGAACGCCACGCTGCCGCAGGTGAAGCTGCTCGACATGGAGCGCGACAAACCCAAGGATGGCCTGACGTCGCAACTGGTGGCCGCGCTGCGCCTGCGCCTGGAGCGCGGCGAACAGTCGCTGCTGTTCCTGAACCGGCGCGGTTACGCGCCCGTGATCTGCTGCGAATCGTGCGGCTGGATCAGCGACTGCAAGCGCTGCACCTCGTTCATGGTGCTGCACAAGCCCGAGCACCGGCTGCGCTGCCACCACTGCAGCCTGGAGATGCGCATCCCGCGCCACTGCCCGACCTGCGGCAACGTCGACCTGCAGCCGCTGGGACGGGGCACGCAGCGCGTGGAGGAAGGCTTGCAGCAGCTGTTCCCGGAAGCGCGCATCCTGCGCATCGACGCCGATTCCACGCGCAAGAAGGGCAGCGCGCAGGAAGCGTTCGACACCGTGCACCGGGGCGAGGTCGACATCCTGATCGGCACCCAGATGGTGGCCAAGGGGCACGACTTCAAAAAGCTGACGCTGGTCGGCATCCTCAATCCGGACACGGCCCTGTTCTCGCAGGACTACCGGGCCAGCGAGCGCCTGTTCGCGCAGCTGATGCAGGTGGCCGGGCGCGCCGGACGGGCCGGCCGCGCGGAGGGCGGCAGCGCCAGCGAGGTGCTGATCCAGACCCGCTATCCGCAGCATCCGCTGTACGGGGCGGTGGTGAACCACGATTACGACCATTTCGCCACGGCGTTGCTGGAGGAGCGCGAGCAGGCCGCGCTGCCGCCCTACCTGTTCCAGGCGCTGCTGCGGGCCGAGGCGCCGGAGCTGGCCACGGCCATCGCCTTCCTGCAGACGGCGCGCGATTGCGTCGAGCATGGCGGCATCACCATCAACGACCCCATCCCCATGAGCATGACGCGCGTGCACAACGTGGACCGCGCCCAGCTGCTGGTGGAGTCGCCGTCGCGGCCGGCGTTGCAGGCCTTCCTCAAGCACTGGATGGCCACGCTGCGCGACCTGAAAAGCCGCGTCAAATGGTCGCTGGAAGTGGACCCGCTCGATATCTGAGGCGCGTCCCGACGGGCCGTTAGCCCGGCTGCAGCAGATAGCGCCGCGCCGTCGCCACCACCTGTTCCGACAGCGCGCGCGTGAACGGCGTGTCGAGGTTCCACGCGTGCCAGGCCAGCGCCACGTCCACATGCTGGCCCGGCGCCAGGTCCACCAGCCGTTCCTGCGCCAGCGCGGCGCCCGCTTGCGGCAGCGGCAGCAAGCCGTACGCGAGGCCGCCATGGATGCATTCGCTGTAGGCCGGCGACAGCGGCAGCGTGTGGTGCGGATAGCCGCCCTGCACCTGCACGGCGCCGCCCAGGTAGCGCGCCATCAGCTCGCGGTCGCAGACGACGGCCGGCGCCAGCGCCACCGCCTCGGCGGAGAAGCCGTCGCCGAACCAGTGGCCGGCGAACACGGGCGTGGCCACGCACACATAGCGCATCAGGCCCAGCTGGGTGACGTTGGGGCCGTTGGGCTGGTCGGCGCCGGCGGCGGCGCTGGCCGCCACGCAGCCGAACACGCTGCCCTCGTGCACCAGGTGCAGCGCCAGCTCGGGCGCCGCCGCCTGCACCTGCAACTGGCAGCGCGGCGGCGACAGCAGCGGTTGCAGGCTCAGGGGGAACCACGTGGCCAGGCTGGCCGCGTCCACGGCCAGCGCGATCTCCGGCATGCTGACCGGGTTGCCCAGGTCGATGTCGAGCGCCGCCTCCATCAGCTTGACGTTGCGGTGGTGGGACACCAGGCGCTGCCCGAGCCCGGTGGGCACGGCCGGCTGGCCGCGCACGATCAGCAGGCGCCCGCTGGCGTCCTCCAGTGCCTTGATCCGCTGCGACACGGCCGACTGGCTGATGCCCAGGGCCAGCGCGGCTTTTTCAAAGCTGCCATGGCTGGCGACGGCGTCGAGCACGGCCAGGGCGCGGTAGTCGAGGTTTCCCATAAGCTGCACTTATAAAAGTTGGAAGGGATAAGTAATACTAATGCGGTTTTGCCGCAAAGTAAAACTGAAAGTCGGCGCGACGAAGTGGAAACCGCGTGCGCGCGGACCGGCGTAACATCGGCCCCATGCCGGCCTTCGCCGGGCGGGAGCACATCATGCGCATCATCGAGACGGAAGTGGCCGTGATCGGCGCCGGCACGGCCGGGCTGAACGCGTACCGGGCCGCGCGCGCGGCCGGCAGCCGGGCCGTGCTGATCGAGGGCGGCCCCTACGGCACCACCTGCGCGCGCGTGGGCTGCATGCCCAGCAAGCTGCTGATCGCGGCGGCCGAGGCGGCCCACGCGCTGGCGGCGGCGCCGCGGTTCGGCGTCCACCCGGGCGCCGTGCGCGTGGACGGCGCGGCCGTCATGGCCCGCGTGCGCGCCGAGCGCGACCGCTTCGTCGGCTTCGTGCTCGACACGGTGGACCGGATCCCGGCCACCGACAAGCTGCGCGGCCACGCCCGCTTCGTCGCGCCCGACCGGCTGCAGGTGGACCAGCACACGCAAGTGCGGGCGGCGCGCATCGTGATCGCCACCGGCTCGGCCCCCATCCTGCCGCCGGCCTGGCTGGCGGCCGGGCCGCGCGTGACCGGCAGCGACGCCGTGTTCGACTGGACCGGCCTGCCCGGCTCGGTGGCCGTGATCGGCACCGGCATCATCGGCCTCGAGCTGGGCCAGGCCCTGCACCGGCTGGGCGTGCGGGTGGCCCTGTACGCGCGCGGCGACAGCATGGCCCAGCTCGGCGACCCGGCCGTGCGCATGGCCGCCGCGCAGGCGTTGGGGCGCGAGCTCGATCTGCGTTTCCACACGGTGGTCAAGGCGATCGGGGCCGATGGCCCGCGGTTGCTGGTGCGCAGCCGCGACGGCGATGGCCGCCTGCGCGAGGAGCGCTACGATCACGTGTTGTGCGCCATCGGCCGCCAGCCCAATGTGCACCAGCTGGGGCTGGAGACGACGGGCCTGACGCTGGACCGCCACGGCATCCCGCTGTACGACCGGCGCACCATGCAATGCGGCGACAGCGCCATCTTCATCGCCGGCGACGCGAACGACGAGCGCCCGCTGCTGCCGGAAGCGACCGACCAGGGCCGCATCGCCGGCCACAACGCGGCCCGCCATCCGCAGCTGACGCCGGGCTTGCGCCGCACCCCGCTGGCGGTGGCCTTCACCGAGCCGCAGATCGCCACCGCCGGCGCCAGCCACCGCACGCTGTGCGACACGCATGCCGGCCGCTTCGCCACCGGCCAGGCCGGTTTCGAGGACCAGGGCCGCAGCCGCGTGATGCTGCAGAACGCGGGGCTGCTGCGCGTGTACGGCGAATACGGCACCGGCCGCTTTCTCGGCGCGGAAATGGTGGCGCCGCGCGCCGAGCACCTGGCCCATCTGCTGGCCTGGGCCTGCCAGGCGGGCCTGACGGTGGCGGCCATGCTGGACATGCCGTTCTACCATCCGGTGGTCGAGGAGGGCGTGCGCACGGCCTTGCGCGATCTGGCCCGCCAATTGGCGCAGGGGCCGGCGCCGGATGCCGACAGCGTGCCCTGCTGCCCCGGCGAATGAGCCGGGCATGGCGCGTCGCGGCGCGTGCGATGATTTCAATTGAGAAAACAATGATGCGTTAAAGCAAAAATACAACAGTCGGAGCCACAATTTACCCGCCCGGGGCCGGAATCGCTACGGCCCAGCCCGGCAAAACCGTTATGCTGCTGTCCGGTGGTTTTTTAATTAACAAACGAAGACGGGGCGGTGGCCGGCCAGGCCGGCCGCGCACGGGGGAATGCGTGGGGATTAGCAAGGTCAGCCGGGCGGACTTGAAGCTGGGGATGCTGGTGCCGTGGGACGTGTATGCCAGCAATGGCATGCTGCTGGTGCGCAAGGGGCACCTGATCGCCAACGTCAACCAGATCGATTACCTGGTCGAGCGCGGCAGCTACGAGGACCGCAGCGACGTGGCGGCGCCCGCGCCGGCGCCGCAATCGGTGCTGCGCAAGCTCAACACGGCGTGCGTGGAGTTGCAGCAGGTGCTGGAACTGGTGGCGGCCCGGCTGGCGCCGCACGACATCGTGCGCCGGCTGGAGGAGGTGGCGCTGCTGGTGACGCAGGCCGTGGACCTGAGCGCCGACGTGGCCGTGGCCAGCATCCTGCACAACCAGCAGGCCGCGCCGTACGCGGTGCGCCACAGCGTGGACACGGCCGTGCTGGCCCAGCTGGCCGCGCGCGCCCTGCGCCACGACGCGCGCGCCATCTTCACCACCACGCTGGCGGCGCTGACCATGAACGTGGGCATGCAGGAACAATATCTGCGTCTGCATGAGAGCCGGGGCAAGCTGAGCGAACAGGACGTGGAACGGGTGCGCCAGCATCCGCAGCGCGGCGCCGCCCTGCTGCGCCACGCGGGCGTGACCGACCCCGTGTGGCTGGCCTGTGTGCTGCACCACCATGAGAACGAGGATGGCAGCGGCTATCCGGCCGGCAAAAAGGGCGAGGACATTCCCGTCGGCGCCAAGCTGATCGCGCTGGCCGACCGTTATTGCGCGCGCGTGGTGACGCGCAACTATCTGCAACCGCTGCTGCCGAACGCGGCGCTGCGCGACATTCTGCTCGAAGGGCGCAGCGTGCTGGACGGGCAACTGGCGGCCGTCATGATCCGCGAGCTCGGCATTTATCCGGTCGGAACCTGGGTCAAGCTGTTGAACGGCGAGGTGGGGGTGGTGTCGCGCAAGGGCTTGCGCTCGACCATGCCCCATGTGGAATCGGTGATCGGGCCGCGCGGCGCGCCGTTGTCCGTGTTCCTGCAACGCGATACGCGCGGCGATCTGCACACCATCCGCGAAGTGCTGGCCACCGAGCAGGTGCTGGCGCTGGGCGGCCAACCGTTGCGCATGGAACAGGTGTGGGGCCGGCTGGCCCGTCCCTGAGCGAGGTCGTTACAACCAGCCCGTGGCGTCGTGGTGCCGCCGCGCCGCGCAGGCCTAGTTCAGCACGGCGTCCAGGCGGCCGCTGGCGGCCAGGTCGCGCAGCACGCGGATGGTGTCGATGTCCGATTCCTGGTAGGCCGAGCGGCGGAACTCGTCGTACATGGCGTTGGCCGCGTCGGTGGCCGCGTCGTGCGCGTCCACGTATTCGAAGCGCACGAACAGCACGTGCTGCTCGGGCCGCTCGATGGTCATGGTCAGGCTGGAGGCGGCGATGTCCTGCTGCGGCGCCACGTCGTAGCGGATCTGGTGCATGGGGGTGAGCAGCACCTGGTCCTCGATCACCAGCTCGCCATAGCGCAGGCGGCGGCGGAACGTGTGCTCGCTGCGCTCGACGATCACGCATTCGTCCAGATGGGGCACGAACAGCTTGGGCGACTCGGCGCGCAGCACCAGGCCGCGCCACAGCTGGTCCACGGTCAGCGTATCGATCAGCGGATTGAGCGGATCGTTGATTTCAATTAAGTGTTCGAATTTCATAGTAGTACAGCCAATCAAGTTCGGGCGCGTGGTGCGCCGCCATCTGTGCATGGTAACGCAAATGACCGCCGCCAACATGCGCCGCGTCAGGCGCGCGCGAGGCTGCTACAATGGCCGGCTCACCCCAGCCAGTCCGCCCATCCGATGTCCAAAGCACCACAATTCGGCCTCAACGTCCCGCAAAGCGCCGCCGTCACCTATCTCGACGGTCCGTGCCTGGTGCTGGCCGGCGCCGGCTCCGGCAAGACGCGGGTGATCACGCAGAAGATCGCCCACCTGATCGAGGACCGCGGCTACGATCCGCGCACCATCGCCGCGCTCACCTTCACCAACAAGGCGGCGCTGGAGATGCAGGAGCGCATCGCCAAGCTGCTCAAGCAGCCGCGCCAGGCCAAGCAGCTGACCGTGTCCACCTTCCACTCGCTGGGGGTGAAGATCCTGCGCCAGGAGGCGCACGGCCTGGGCCTGAAGGACCGCTTCTCCATCATGGACAGCGACGATTGCGCCTCGCTGGTGCAGGACCTGGCCATCACCACCGACAAGCAGCTGATCCGCCGCATCCAGACCGACATTTCACTGTGGAAGAACGGCCTGGTCGACCCCGAGCTGGCGCTGCAGAACGCGAAGGACGAGGACGAGGCCCAGTCGGCCCGCATCTACCGCAGCTACGTGGCCACGCTGTCGGCCTACCAGGCGGTCGACTTCGACGACCTGATCCGCCTGCCGGTGGAACTGTTCCGCAACAACGAGCCGATCCGCGACAAGTGGCAGCGCCGCCTGCGCTACCTGCTGATGGACGAGTACCAGGACACCAACACCTGCCAGTACGAGCTGGTCAAGCTGCTGGTGACGGGCATCGGCAAGAAGCCCATGTTCACGGCCGTGGGCGACGACGACCAGGCCATCTACGCCTGGCGCGGCGCGTCGGTCGAGAACCTGAAGACGCTGCAGACCGACTTCCCCAACCTGGAGGTGATCAAGCTGGAACAGAACTACCGCTCCACCACGCGCATCCTGCAGGCGGCCAACGCCGTGATCGGCAACAACCCCAAGCTGTTCGAGAAGTCGCTGTGGTCCGAGCACGGGCTGGGCGAGCCGATCAAGGTGCTGGGCATGGCCAACGACGACCAGGAGGCCGAGCAGGTGGCCATCATGATCTCGGCCGACCGTTTCGAGCGCAAGAACAAGTGGTCCGATTACGCCATCCTGTACCGGGGCAACCACCAGGCGCGCGTGATCGAGCAGGCGCTGCGCAAGGAGCGCATCCCGTACACGATCTCGGGCGGCCAGAGCTTCTTCGACAAGGCCGAGATCAAGGACATCATCAGCTACCTGCGCCTGCTGGCCAACACGGACGACGACCCGGCCTTCATCCGCGCCGTCACCACGCCGCGCCGTGGCGTGGGCCAGTCCACGCTGGAGGTGCTGGGCACGTTCTCGGGCCAGTGGCAGTGTTCGCTGTTCGAGGCCGTGTTCAAGGGCGGCATCGAGGGCAAGCTCAACGAGCGCCAGCTCAAGCCGCTGCGCGACTTCTGCAATTTCATCAACAACCTCGAGGCGCGCGCCAGCCGCCCCGGCCCGTCCGGCAGCGGCGACAACGCGGCCCAGGTGCTGGACGACCTGCTGGAGGCGATCAACTACGAGTCGTACCTGTACGACATGTTCGAGGAGCGCGCGGCGCAGGGCAAGTGGCAGAACGTGCTCGAGTTCACCAACTGGCTCAAGGACCGCGGCCGCGGCGGCAAGGAGCGCGACGGCGAGGAAAAGAACGTGCTGGAGCTGACCCAGATGGTGGCCCTGATGTCGATGCTCGAAGGCCAGGACGAGGACCCGGACGCGGTGCGCATGTCGACCCTGCACGCCTCGAAGGGGCTGGAATACCCGCACGTGTTCCTGGTCGGCTGCGAGGAGGGCATCCTGCCGCACAAGGGCGACGCCGACGCGCCGGCCGAGAGCATCGCGGCCCGTGTGCAGGAGGAGCGGCGGCTGATGTACGTGGGCATCACGCGGGCCCAGCGCACCTTGCAGATCACGTGGTGCAAGAAGCGCAAGCGGGCCGGCGAGCAGGTCCATTGCGACCCGTCGCGCTTCATCAAGGAAATGCAGCTGGACGTGGGCACGGCCGTGCCCACCGAGTCCGAGGTGCTCACGCCCAAGGAGCGGCTGGCGCGCATGAAGGAATTACTGGCCACCCCCAAGATTTGATTTGGCAGCGGTTGGCCGGTTTTTTACCGCGTTTTGTCCAGTGCAAAAAATTCGTACACCTTGATCTGACGCTGGTGTTAGCATCTGGTCATGCCAATTCGGCATCGAGCAAAGGAGGCGAACATGTCACCACGCTGGAAATACTGGGCGGCCGGAGCGCTGGCGCTGGCCGGCATGCTGGGCCAGGCGCAGGCGTCCGAATACGCCACCAAGCCGCAGGCGGAGGCCATGGTGCGCAAGGGCTTGAATTACCTGAAGGCCAACGGCCGCGACAAGACCTACGCCGAGATCGACAAACATGACGGCCAGTTCGTGGACCGCGACCTGTACCTGGTGATCTACGGCATGGACGGCGTGGTGCGCGCGCACGGCGCCAACGCCCGGATGATCGGCAAGAACCTGATGGAAATGAAGGATGTCGACGGCAAGGCCTTCATCCGCGAGCGCGTCGAGCTGGCCAGGAAGAAGGCGCCGTTCTGGCAGGATTACAAGTTCACCAACCCGGTCAGCGGCAAGATCGAACCGAAGTCCATGTACTGCGTGCCCGACGACGATCTGATCATGTGCGGCGGGATTTACCTGCGCTAGGGGCGGCCGGCGGTAGAATGCATGCTTTCATGCAGGAGTAGCCGTGAGCACCGAAGAGCGTTTCATCGATATCGAAATCAAACTGGCGCACCAGGAAGACCTGGTGGAGGCGTTGAACCAGCGCGTCTACGAGCAGCAACAGCAGATCGACAAGCTGCAACTGCTGTGTACCACGCTGGTCCAGCGCCTGCGCGAACAGCCGCAGGGCGGCGGGGCCGCGATGCCCCACGAACGTCCGCCCCACTACTGATCGTTGACCGCGCCGTGCGGCGCCGCCCCGGCGTGGCCGGGGGGCGCCGCGCGCTACATCACACGGTCGCCAGGGCCGCGTTGAAGCTGGCGCTCGGACGCATGGCGGCCGAGGTCTTCTCCGGATCGGGCGCGTAGTAGCCGCCGATGTCGACCGGCTTGCCCTGCACGGCCGCCAGTTCCTCGACGATCTTGGCCTCGTTCGCGGCCAGCGCCTGCGCCAGCGGTGCGAAGTGGGCTTGCAGTTCCTTGTCCTCGGTCTGCGCGGCCAGGGCCTGGGCCCAGTACAGCGACAGGTAGAAGTGGCTGCCACGGTTGTCCAGCTCGCCGGTGCGCGGCGATGGCGACTTGTTGTTGTCGAGCAGCTTGCCGGTCGCCTCGTCCAGCGTCTTGGCCAGGATCTTGGCCTTGGCGTTGCCGGTCTTGATGCCCAGGTCCTCCAGCGACACGGCCAGCGCCAGGAACTCGCCCAGCGAATCCCAGCGCAGGTGGTTTTCCTCGACCAGCTGCTTCACGTGCTTCGGCGCCGAACCGCCGGCGCCCGTCTCGTACATGCCGCCGCCGGCCATCAGCGGCACGATCGACAGCATCTTGGCGCTGGTGCCCAGTTCCATGATCGGGAACAGGTCGGTCAGGTAGTCGCGCAGGATGTTGCCGGTCACCGAGATGGTGTCGAGGCCGCGCATGGCGCGCTCGAGCGTGTAGCGCATGGCGCGCGTCTGCGACATGATCTGGATGTCCAGGCCGGTCGTGTCGTGGTCCTTCAGGTAGACCTCGACCTTCTTGATCAGCTCGTTTTCGTGCGGACGGTAGGAATCGAGCCAGAACACGGCCGGCATGCCCGAGTTGCGGGCGCGCGTGACGGCCAGCTTGACCCAGTCGCGGATCGGCGCGTCCTTGACCTGGCACATGCGCCAGATGTCGCCTTCCTCCACGTTCTGGGTCAGCAGCACTTCGCCGGTGGCCAGGTCGGTGATGTTGGCCACGCCGGCCTCGGGCACCTCGAAGGTCTTGTCGTGCGAACCGTATTCCTCGGCTTGCTGCGCCATCAGGCCCACGTTGGGCACGGTGCCCATGGTGCGCGGGTCGAAGTTGCCATGCCATTTGCAGAAGTTGATCATCTCCTGGTAGATGCGGGCGAAGGTCGACTCCGGCATCACGGCCTTGACGTCCTTCGGACGGCCGTCGGCGCCCCACATCTTGCCGCCCAGGCGGATCATGGCCGGCATCGACGCGTCGACGATCACATCGTTGGGCGAATGGAAGTTGGTGATGCCCTTGGCCGAATCGACCATGGCCAGTTCCGGACGGTTGGCGTGGCAGGCGTGCAGGTCTTTCAGCACTTCTTCCTTGAGCGAGGCCGGCAGCGTCTCGATCTTCTCGTACAGGTTGACCATGCCGTTGTTGACGTTCACGCCCAGTTGCTCGAACAGCTTGGCGTGCTTGGCGAACGCGTCCTTGTAGAAGATGCGCACGCAGTGGCCGAACACGATCGGGTGCGACACCTTCATCATGGTCGCCTTCACGTGCAGCGAGAACATCACGCCGGTCTTGCGCGCGTCTTCCAGTTCGCGCTCGTAGAATTCCAGCAGCGCCTTCTTGCTCATGAACATGCTGTCGATCACTTCACCGGCCAGCAGCGAGACTTTTGGTTTCAGCACGATGGTCTTGCCCGAGGCGGTCAGCAGTTCCATCTTGACGTCGCGCGCCTTGTCCAGCGTCATCGACTTTTCGCCGTGGTAGAAGTCGCCATGGTGCATGTGCGACACGTGGGTCTGCGAGGCCTGGCTCCATTCGCCCATCGAGTGCGGGTGCTTGCGCGCGAATTCCTTGACGGCCTTGGGCGCGCGGCGGTCCGAGTTGCCCTCGCGCAGCACGGGGTTGACGGCGCTGCCGATGCACTTGCCGTAGCGGGCCTTGAGCGCTTTCTCCTCGTCCGTCTTCGGGTCTTCCGGATAGTCGGGCAGCGGGTAGCCGCGGCCTTGCAGTTCGCGCACGCACGCCATCAGCTGGCCCACGGAGGCGCTGATGTTGGGCAGCTTGATGATGTTGGTGTCGGGCTTCTGGGTCAGTTCGGCCAGTTCGGCCAGCACGTTCGGCACCTTTTGGGCGTCGCTCAGGCAGTCCGAGAACTCGGCCAGCACCCGCGCCGCGACGGAGATGTCGCTGGTGACGACGTCGATGCCGGCGGGGTCGGTGAATTTCTTAATGATGGGCAGCAGGGAATAGGTTGCCAGCAGCGGCGCTTCGTCCGTCAGCGTGTAAATGACTTTTGGTTTCTGTGTTGCCATAATGATTCCCTCGTAGATGGTAGGTACCCGCCGCCTGATATCGTGTTTCAGGCACGGACTTTTCGGGCGTCGCGCGGGGCGGCGGTGGGGTTTCCACGGCCCAAGTGCGTATTTTAGACTCCCGCCTCTAGTTCGCGTAAGTCTTGTGATCATGAAGGCGCGCCGCCAGTGGGGGAATTGGGCGCCGCGGCGGCGCTGCGTCCGGGAGAAACGATGCGCCGGATGGGTTACACTGGCCGCTCACTACATTTCTCTGGAGACAACATGTTCAGCCATATCATGGTCGGCGCCAACGACGTTGAAAAATCGAAACAGTTTTACGATGCGACTCTGGGCGAGTTGGGCATTCCGCCAGGCAAGTTCGATGACAAGGGCCGGGTGTTCTACGTGACCAAGACCGGCGTGTTCGCCATCACCAAGCCGATCAACGGTGAACCGGCCTGCCACGGCAATGGCGCCACCATCGGCTTCGCGGTGGAAACGCCGGAGATGGCCGACCGCTGGCATGCGGCCGGCGTGGCCAACGGCGGCGTGGCCTGCGAAGACCCGCCGGGCCAGCGTGCCAACGAGTATGGCGCGTTGTACCTGGCCTATCTGCGCGATCCGTCGGGCAACAAGCTGTGTGCGCTGAAGCGCATGGGCTAATAGGCGGGCGATGGGCGGCGTGCCGCCGCCCTTACTTACTCGTCGAAGGTAAAGTTGAAGGGTTTGCTGTTGTCGAGGCACTCAGCCGCTAATGAACTGCCCAGCGCCGATGCCTTATCCAGCCACCGCTGGCCTTGTTTGGCATCCTGCGTCATATGGCTACCCCACGTTTGCATGCAGCCCATCACCGCCATCGCTTCAATATTGCCGCCCGCGGCTGCGCGTTGCAGCAAGGCCCAGCCTTCCGCATCGCTTTGGGGCACGCCCTTGCCGGCGATATACAACTCGCCCAGCGTCACCTCTGCCTCGGGTGTACGATGTTTGGCAGCTTTGCTGAGCCAAATAATGGCTTGAGACAAGTCTTTTCCGATCCCCTTGCCACGCAAGTACATCAAGCCCAGATGCGACTGCGCCGCCGGCATGTCGGCTTCCGCCGCCTTGCGGTACCAGGACGCCGCCTGTGCGTCGTCATGTTCCACGCCCATACCTGTCTCGAGGCAGCGCGCCAGGCTCTCTTGGGCGGCGGGATCGCCTTGCTCGGCGGCCTTGCGGAACCATTTGGCCGCGAGCACGGCGTTCGGGGCAACTCCCATGCCCGTTTTGTACATGGTGGCTATTCTTGACTGGGCGTCCAAGATGCCTTGTTCCGCAGCTTTTTCGTAATAGACCGCAGCCTGTTTGATGTTCCTGGATACCCCTTGGCCATAGGCTAAGTTGTTTGCTAGTTGGTATTGGGCATCCGCATGGCCGAGGTCGGCTGCCTGACGAAACATTCTGGTCGCAAATTCAAGGTTCTTTGCTTGCGATCCATCGAGAGCCTTAAACAGCATGCCCAATTTGTACAGCGCCGTCACGTCCCCCTTCAAAGCAGCGTCGCGATAGAAATTCGCCTGGGACAATGCCACTCGCGTTTTTTCTTCAGAAGGATCGATGGTCCACACGTACTGCATCGGAGTCCAGGAACCGACGGGGATACCGTTGATCTGCGCAGGCTGAAATTGGCACAGCACAATGGCGTGTTGCGTTGCTTCGTCGAGCAGCGGAAAGCCGCTAGAGCTGACGAGGATGGAATCCGTGACTTTGCCATCTTCGCCAACCAAGAACGATAGTTTCACTGTACCTGTTTGTTCCTTGCGCAGCGCCTCCTTGGGCCACTTGGGCATCTGACAGGCGTTGAAGTCCAGCACGGCGGGCTTCGTAACTTGTTTCTCGCTGGCCAACGTACTGCCAACGCCCATCATGATGGACAGGCCCAGGGCTAGCGTCATGCCGCCTTTGCTGAAGGAATTCAGTTTCACGTAATGTTGTAAAAAAAGTATAATTATGGAGTTTATGTGCGGAAATTTGGTTTGTCGAGTTATGCCTCGAAATGCGTTGTAATGTCCTGCCGATTGCTCTGGACTGGGCGGTGGACCAGTGCATGTGTAAGCAGAGGGACACGGAGCGCCATGAATGCGCTACAGTGAGACCAGCATCCATTTTTTGCCGACGCAATGTGAGGCGTGAGACACCATGAAATCTGCCACCTTCCCATCTCTCAAAGTCGAGCCGGAGCTGCGGGAAGCCGCAGAGCAAAGTCTCGAAGAAGGCGAAACGCTGTCCGCGTTTGTAGAGAAGTCGATACGCGACAGCATTGAAAAGCGCAGGCATCAGCGTGAGTTCCTCGCTCGCGGGCTTGCGTCGCGTGAAGAGGCGATGCGAACTGGAGCTTATCGTTCCGCAGATGCCGTGCTGAGCCGCCTTGAGCAGATGCTCGTTCAAGCCAAGAACAAATGAGCTTTACGGTCCGCTTTACCGCACAGGCGGAAGAGGACTTGGTGCGACTTTACGAGTACCTCTTGCAGCGCGATCCCGGGGACTGGTCACTTGCCGAGCGGGCACTCGACGCCATACGGCATGGTCTTGCCTTGCTTGAGATATCGCCATTTAGCTGCCGTAAGGTCAAGCCAAACGATCCGTTCTTGCGTGAACAGATCATCCCGTTTGGTCACGCGGGCTATGTCGCGCTGTTTGAGATTGAAAATCAGACGACGGTAACAATTCTGGCGATTCGCCATCAGCGGGAAGACGATTATCACTAAAGGTCGTTTCACGGCGATGGGGCTGCGGCTCGCGCAACACTAGCAAAGGGAAGACATGGGCAAAGGCAGACTGGAAGCGTTCAGCGACGGCGTGATCGCCATCATCATCACCATCATGGTGCTGGAATTGAAGGTGCCGCACGGGGCCGACCTGGCGGCGCTGTTGCCACTGCTGCCCGTGCTGCTCAGCTACGTGCTCAGCTTTATTTACGTGGGCATTTACTGGAACAACCACCACCATATGCTGCACGCGGCGTCCGTGGTGGACGGCTGCGTGCTGTGGGCCAACCTGCACCTGCTGTTCTGGCTGTCGCTGATCCCGTTCGCCACCGGCTGGATGGGCGAGAATCACTTCGCCCCGGTGCCCGTCGCGTTCTATGGCGCCATGCTGTTCATGTCGGCCATCGCCTACCGCGTGCTGGAGCGGGCCCTGATTTCCCGCAATCCCCACCATCCGACGCTGGCGCTGGCCGTCGGCCGCAACCGCAAGAGCATCATTTCGCCCATCCTCTACCTGCTGGCCATCCCGCTGTCCTTCCTGCACGTGTGGGCCGCGTTCGCCATGTACGTGCTGGTGGCCATCGTCTGGTTCGTGCCGGACCGGCGTATCGAGGCCCGTCTGAACAGTTGAGCCATCGGCCTACGCGGTGGTCCCCGCCGTCACCTCGCGCTGGCGCGCCTTGCTCAGCGAGCGCAGGGCCTTGTCGTAAGACCAGCCCACCAGCTCGGTCAGATAGTCGGCCGGGAAGCGGCGCACGTCGACCACCGTGACCCAGTGGAAGCGTCCCATGTAGCGGGCCGGTTTCACGCCCGGCATGCCGGTCAGCTCCAGGAAGCGGTCCGGCGAGACGCGGAAGCTGAAGCGCCATTGCTCCGGCTCGCTCGTCTTGAAATAGGCGAACGTCTTGTCGCCCACCTTGTAGACCAGGATGTTGCTGGGCGCCCCGTGCAGGATGGCGGTGGCGCCCGGATAGCGCTGGCAATGGGCTTTGAGCTGTTGGGTATTCATGGACTTGGGCGGAGTGTTGTTTGATTGTAAAGCATAACCGCCGGCGGCGCCGCCCTCGCCCTTGCGTGCACTGCAACATTTCTTTCTGATGACGGCCCATTGTCTGCCTGCTATGATCTGCCGCTTCCATGCTGCGCTACCCGCGTCAGCATCCCTTGGCGTCCTTTGAAAGATGAAAACATGCCCCGTCCTCAGATGCTCGTACTCGTGGCCAGCCTTGGCCTTGCCATGACGCAGTTCGCCCACGCCGCGCCGGCCGCACCGGCCACCGCCATCAACGCGGCCGCGCTGGCCGGCAATCCCTTCCTCAAGCCGAGCACGCTGCCGTTCGGCTACCCGGCCTTCGACAAGATCAAGGACGCGCATTTCGCGCCGGCCTTCGCCGAGGGCATGCGCGTGCAGCTGGCGGAAATCGACGCCATCGCCAACAATCCGAAACCGGCCACGTTCGACAACACCATCGTCGCCATGGAGCGTTCGGGCCGCCTGCTGGACCGCGTGCAGACCACCTTCCAGAACCTGCAGGGCGCCAACACCAACGACGCGCTGGACGCCATCGACCGCGACATGTCGCCCAAGCTGGCCGCCCACGGCGACGCCATCTTCCTGAACGCCAAGCTGTTCGCCCGCGTGGACGCGCTGTACGCCAAGCGCGACCAGCTGCACCTGGACGCCGAAGCCAAGCACCTGCTGGAACGCTACCACACCGATTTCGTGCGCGCCGGCGCCAAGCTGTCGCCGGCCGACAAGGAAAAACTGAAAGCCATCAACGCCGACATCGCCAGCCTGCAAACGGCCTTCACCCAGAACGTGCTGAAGGAAGCCAACGCCTCGGCGCTGGTGGTGGACAACCGCGCCGACCTGGCCGGTATGACGGACGCGGCCATCGACACGGCCGCCGCCGCCGCCAAGGCCAAGGGCATGGACGGCAAGTTCCTGATCGCCATCACCAACACCACCGGCCAGGCGCCGCTGGCCGTGCTCAGCAACCGCGCCGTGCGCGAACGCCTGATGGCCGCCTCGCTGGCGCGCGGCAGCCGTGGCGGCGAGTTCGACAGCCGCGACATCGTGCTCAAGATCGCCAAGGCCCGCGCCGACAAGGCCGCGCTGCTCGGCTACGCCAACTTCGCCGCCTACGCGCTGGAGGACCAGACGGCCAAGACCACCACCGCCGTCAACTCCCTGCTGGGCGAGCTGGCCAAGCCGGCCGTCAACAATGCGCGCAAGGAAGCGGCCGACCTGCAAACCCTGGTCAACGCCGAAGGCGGCAAATTCCAGGTGGACGCGGCCGACTGGGCCTATTACACGGACAAGCTGCGCGCCCAGCGCTTCTCGCTGGACGAGAACCAGCTCAAGCCCTACTTTGAACTGAACAACGTGCTGACCAAGGGCGTGTTCTACGCGGCCGGCAAGCTGTACGGCCTGTCGTTCAAGGAGCGCAAGGACCTGCCCGTGTACAACCCCGACGTGCGCGTGTTCGACGTGTTCGACGCCGACGGCAAGCAGCTGGCCATCTTCATCGCCGACATGTACGCGCGCAGCAACAAGCAGGGCGGCGCGTGGATGAACGCCTATGTGTCGCAGTCCAAGCTGCTGGGCACGCATCCGGTGGTGGCCAACCACCTCAACATTCCCAAGCCGGCGGCCGGCGAACCGACGCTGCTGACCTACGACGAAGTGAAGACCGCGTTCCACGAGTTCGGCCACGCGCTGCACGGCATGTTCTCGAACGTGACCTATCCGCGGTTCTCGGGCACCAACGTGCCGAGCGACTTCGTCGAATACCCGTCGCAAGTGAACGAGATGTGGGCCGTGTGGCCGGAAGTGCTGGCCAACTACGCGACCCACTACAAGACCGGCGCGCCCATGCCCAAGGAATTGCTGGACAAGGTGATCGCGTCCAAGAAATTCAACCAGGGCTACATGACGACCGAATACCTGGCCGCCGCCCTGCTGGACCAGCGCTGGCACCAGCTGACCCCGGCCCAGATCCCGACCGACGTGCTGGGCTTTGAGGCGACCGCGCTGAAAGACATGGGCGTGGACTTCGCGCCCGTGCCGCCGCGCTACCGCACCACCTACTTCTCGCACAGCTTCTCGGGCGGCTATTCGGCCGGCTACTACGCCTACCTGTGGAGCGAGAAGCTCGATGCCGACTCGGTGCTGTGGTTCAAGGAAAACGGCGGCCTGCTGCGCAAGAACGGCGACTGGTTCCGTAAGACCCTGCTGTCGCGCGGCGGCACGGACGACGCGCTGCAACTGTTCCGCGACTTCCGCGGCCGCGACGCCATCATCGCGCCGCTGCTCGACCGGCGCGGCCTGAACGCGCAGTAAGCCGCAATTAGCGTTATGCCGGCGCGGCCGGCGCTACAATGGAGGGCCAGTCGCGCCATCGTCGCGGCTGGCCCTTTTTCCATGTGCGGGCGCAAGCGGGCAGATGGAAACGGATCGCCCACCCCGAATTTTGAGTAACATGGAACCATGAACAAACCCAGCCTGGACGGCGTCACCCTGGAAGCCATCGTCACCCGCCTGCAAGCCCACTATGGATGGGACCAGCTCGCCTTGCGGATTGACATCAACTGCTTCATCAGCGACCCTAGCATCAAGTCGAGCCTGAAATTCTTGCGCAAGACCCCGTGGGCCAGGAAGAAGGTGGAAGACTTGTACCTGGCGACCACATTCACCAATTGACGGGAACAAAAAATGGATAGCAATCTCAAAGCGTCGCTCACTTCCCTGCACCACCGCCTGGCCTCGGCCGGGCCCGTGGATGAGGAATTGCTGGAGCTGCTGCAGCAACTGGACGACGATATCAAAACCCTGATGGAACGGGCGCCGGCCCAGCGCGCGGCCGACGCCGGCACCACCACCTACGGCTTGGCCGAGCGCACGCAGGAACTGTCGGCCAGGTTCGCGGCCAAGCATCCGCAGCTGGAACCGGCCTTGCGCGAGCTGGGCAATATCCTGTCGAGCATGGGCATCTGAACTAGCCGCCTGAACGCCCGAACGCGCGCGCCGCGCGCGCATGAGAAAGCCGGCCTGCGCAAGCGCGTCAGGCCGGCCGGGAAACAGGACCCGGGGCCGGTAGCCCCGGGCAGCCAGCGTTACGGAAACGCCAGCATCGGCGGTTCAATACCGCCAAAGCTGATTTCGGGATGGCGCCTGGCGATCATGTCTTCGATTTCATCCACGCGCCGCACCGGCACGTCCACGATCAACAGCACCTGCCCTTGTTCGATGCGGCCGGCAAACTGCTTGAGCCGCGTGTTCGGCACGGCGGCCGCGTTCATGCCGGACGCCCAGCCGCCGAACAGCGCGCCGCCCAGCGCCACCAGCAGGATGGCGGCCGTGCGCACGGTGTAGCCGTCGAGCGGGAACAGGGTCAGGAACACGCCCGCCGCCAGCCCCACCACGCCGCCGATGATGACGCCGAGCTGGGCGCCATGCACCACGTCCGTTTTTTGCAGAATGTTCACGTCCGGCATGTCGGCCGGCAAGGCGCCGTCGCGGGCCATGAAGCGCATGTGGCCGATCTCGATGCGGGCCAGCAGCAGTTCGTCGAGCATGGCGCGGGCGCTGGCCACGTCGGGCAGCATGAAATAGAGGCGGCGTCGCATGATGGTCTCCTGATAACTGGGTGGGAGCAAAGTTGCCACGTTTCAGTTATAGCAAAGATGCCCGCTAAAGCAATGGGACTCTGACATGAATTGCCGCGCCGCCATGCTTGCCGGCTCAACCACAAGTGTTTGAATAATAAAAGAATTCCGCGATCGCCTTGCCCAAAAAACGGGCAATTGGTGCGCGGCATCATGGCATTTCCGGTACAATGTCGACCGATATGAGCTCCCCTACCCATTTATTTGCGACCGTCCCCAAGCGGTCTGCGCGCGCTGCGGCCGCGCCCTTCCTGCCCATGACCCGCGCCGAGATGACGGCGCTGGGCTGGGACGCGTGCGACGTCATCCTGGTCACGGGCGACGCCTACATCGACCACCCGAGCTTCGGCATGGCGCTGGTGGGCCGGCTGCTGGAGGCGCAGGGCTACCGGGTCGGCATCATCAGCCAGCCCGACTGGCTGTCGGCCGACGCGTTCCGCGTGCTGGGCCAGCCGCGCCTGTTCTTCGGCATCACGGCCGGCAACATGGACTCCATGGTCAACCGCTACACGGCCGACCGCAAGATCCGCTCCGAGGACGCCTACACCGCCAACGCCGAGCCGAACAAGCGGCCCGACCGCGCCGTCACCGTGTACGCCCAGCGCGCGCGCGAGGCCTTCCCCGGCACGCCGGTCGTGATCGGCTCGATCGAGGCCTCGCTGCGCCGCATCGCCCACTTCGACTACTGGTCGGACAAGGTGCGCCGCTCGGTGCTGGCCGATTCCAAGGCCGACCTGCTGATCTTCGGCAACGCCGAGCGGGCGCTGGTCGACCTGACCCACCGCCTGGCCGCCGGCGAGGACATCAAGACCATCCGCGACCTGCGCGGCACCGCCTTCATGGTGCCGCACGGCTGGCTGCCGGGGCCGGACTGGGGCGAGCACAACTCCACCCGCGTCGACGTGCCGGGCAAGATCGATCCCATCCCCGACCCGTACGCGATGGCCAGGGAGGACAAGGCCGCCTGCGCCACCGAGAACGCCGCCACCGCGCCCGAGGTGCTGAAACCGATCCGCATCATGAGCCGCGAGGAGCGGCTGGCCATGGCCAAGGAGAAGCACAACAAGACCGTGGTGCGGTTGCCGTCCTACGAGATGGTCAGCACCGACCCCGTGATGTACGCGCACGCCTCGCGCGTGTTCCACCTGGAATCGAACCCCGGCAACGCGCGCGCCATCGTGCAGGCGCACGGCGAGCGCGACGTGTGGCTCAACCCGCCGCCGCTGCCGCTGCAGATGGACGAGATGGACGGCGTGTACGACATGAACTACGCGCGCGCGCCCCACCCCAGCTACGGCAACGCCCACATCCCGGCCTGGGAGATGATCCGCTTCTCGATCAACATCATGCGCGGCTGCTTCGGCGGCTGCACGTTCTGCTCGATCACCGAGCACGAGGGCCGCATCATCCAGAGCCGCTCCGAGCCGTCCATCCTGCGCGAGATCGAGCACGTGCGCGACAAGACCAAGGGCTTCACCGGCACCATCTCCGACCTCGGCGGGCCGACCGCCAATATGTACCGGCTGTCGTGCCGCAGCAAGGAGATCGAGACCACCTGCCGCCGGCTGTCGTGCGTCTACCCGTCCATCTGCGTCAACCTGGGCACCGACCACAGCAAGCTGATCTCGCTGTACCGCAAGGCGCGCGCCATCCCCGGCGTGAAGAAGATCCTGATCAGCTCGGGCCTGCGCTACGACCTGGCCGTGCGCTCGCCCGAGTACGTCAAGGAACTGGTGACCCACCACGTGGGCGGCCTGCTCAAGATCGCGCCCGAGCACACCGAGACCAACACGCTGTCGAAGATGATGAAGCCGGGCATCGGCGCCTACGACGAGTTCAAGGAGATGTTCGACCGCTTCTCGCTGGAGGCCGGCAAGAAGCAGTACCTGATCCCCTACTTCATCGCGGCCCATCCCGGCACGACCGACGAGGACATGCTGAACCTGGCGCTGTGGCTGAAGAAGAACAACTTCCGCCTCGACCAGGTGCAGACCTTCATGCCCACGCCGATGGCCATGGCCACCACCATGTACCACACGCGCAAGAACCCGCTGCACAAGGTGACGGCCGACTCGGAGGTGGTGGAGACGGCCCGCAGCGGCAAGATCCGCCGCATCCACAAGGCCTTCCTGCGCTACCAGGACCCGGACAACTGGGCCCTGCTGCGCGAGGCCCTGACCGGCATGGGGCGCGCCGACCTGATCGGCAATGGCGACAAGCACCTGATCCCGGCCTGGTCGCCGGGCGAGGCCGGTGGCATGGCGCTGGCGGCCGAGCAGCGCCGCGCCGCGCCGGCGCCCGTCGCCAAGCCGGCGCCAGGTCCGGCGGCGGCGCGCGGCGCGCGCGCCAATGCGCTGACCGGCTCGCTGACGGCGCGCACCGCCATCGACACCAAGGCCCGGCCGTCCATCCTCGACACCATCAAGGTCAAGAAGCCGGCCGCCGCCGCCCCGGTCAAGGGCGGCAAGCCGGCCCGCGCGGCCGCGCCGGCCCGCGGCCGCAAATAAGGCCCGCGTCGCGCCCGCCGGGCCACAGGCCGGCGCCCACCTGTCGCGATGACGGGCGGGCGCCGGCCTTTTTTCTTATAATTCTCAAAAGAAATGTTGCAAATTGCCGCAATTGGTCCATTTGCGTGGATAATTCAGGCTTGCTCGGACGATGACGCGCCGGCGCCGCCGGCTAGACTGGCTGCATGCTGGCGCCGCGCACGCCTCCCCCTTTTGTGAAGAAATGGAAGACCATGAAAGCTACCTTTAAACTGTCGTCCCTGCTGCTGGTGCCGCTGCTGGCCGTGCTGACCGCCTGCGGCGGCGGCGGCAAGGGCGGCGGCACCACCACCACGCCGTCCACCACGCCGACCCTGGTGTCGCTGGCCATCACCCCGGCCAGCCCCACCATCGCCATCGGCACCAGCCTGCCGCTGACGGCCACCGGCACCTATTCCGATTCGACCACCAAGGACCTGACCAAGAGCGTGAGCTGGAGCGCCAAAGGCGCGCTGGTGACGGTCTATTCGAGCGGCCAGATCACAGGCAAGGCGGTCGGCACCGACACCGTCACGGCCACCTTCAGCCAGACCTCGGGCAATGTCACGGGCAGCACCGACGTGACGGTCAAGGCGCCGTGGACCACGGTGGTGGCCGGCGGCAACCAGACCTTCGCCCGCAAGGCCGACGGCAGCCTGTATGGCTGGGGCCTGAACAACCGCGGCCAGCTGGGCGACAGCACCACCACCGACCGCCTGAGCCCGACCCCCGTGACGGGCAGCGTGCTGACCTGGAAGCAGGTGGCCGTGGGCGAGCAGTTCACCATCGCGCTGCGCACCGACGGCACGCTGTGGGCCTGGGGCTTCAACCAGAACGGCCAGCTCGGCGACGGCACCACCGTCGACAAGGCCACCCCGGTCAGGATCGGCACGTCGAGCGACTGGACCTATGTGGCCGCCGGCAAGGCCCACGCGCTGGCCGTCAACAAGGGCGGCCTGCTGTGGGGCTGGGGCCGCAACTTCAACGGCCAGCTGGGCGACAACACCAACATCGACAAGCTGGTGCCGACCAAGATCGGCACCGCCACCACCTGGCTCAAGGTGGCGGCCGGTACCACCCACAGCCTGGGCTTGCGCACCGACGGCTCGCTGTATTCGTGGGGCGGCAACCTGAACGGCCAGCTCGGCAACGGTCTGAGCGGTCCCGATGTGCTGCAGCCGGCCCGCGTGGGCAGCTCGACCTGGACCGTCATCTCGGCCGGCGACAGCCATTCGGCGGCCATCCGCGCCGACGGCGCCCTGTTCGCGTGGGGCGGCAACGGTGCCGGCCAGGTCGGCAACAACGGCTCGCTCAACGTGACGGCGCCGGCCCAGATCACGACGGCCATGAACTGGGCCGTGGTGTCGGCCGGCGGCAGCCATACGATGGCGGTGCGCACCGACGGCACGCTGTGGGGCTGGGGCTCGAACAGCGACGGCCAGCTCGGCGACGGGCTGGGGCAGGACACGAGCAGCCCGAACCAGATCGGCCTGGCCACCAACTGGAGCAGCGTGAGCGCCGGCGCCAGCCACACCTTCGGCCTGCAGACGGACAGCACCCTGTGGGGCTGGGGCCGCAACGCGGAAGGCCAGCTCGGCAACGGCAAGACCGTCCAGGCGAGCACGCCCATCAACCTGCCCTAAACCAACAACCGGGGTCAGGTCATGCCCTCGCGCAAATTGCGCGACGGCATGACCTGACCCCGGTTTTCGGTGGGTTTTGTCGCATGGCAACGACATAGCCTGCGTGGCGGGGGCGGGACGGGCTACAATTTGCTGGCATGCCCGCGACTATCCTCCCAGCCACTGGAACCGCCGTGCCCGACCTGTACGCCCGCCTCGCCGTCCGCCGCCGCCACGCCGTCCGCCTCCTGGGCCGGGCCGGCTGGCTGTTGCTGCTGGGCTGGGCCTGGCTGGCGCTGGCGGCCGCGCCGGCGCGCGCGCTGGAGACGGTCACCCTGCAGCTCAAGCACCACCACCAGTTCCAGTTCGCCGGCTATTACGCGGCGCTGGAACAGGGCTATTACCGCGACGCGGGGCTCGACGTGCAGATCCGCGAGGGCAGCGACAGCAACGAACCCGAGCGCGCCGTCCTCACCGGCCAGGCCAACTATGGCGTGGGCGGCAGCAGCCTGCTGCTGGCGCGCCTGGCCGGCAAGCCGGTGGTGGTGCTGGGCGTGATCTTCCAGCATTCGCCGTACGCGCTGGCCATGCGCCAGAGCGGCAGCGAACCCGACCTGCGGCGCATCGTCGGCAAGCGCGCCATGATAGGCTCGCTCACCGACGAGATGAGCAACGCCGACGAACTGCTCGCCTACCTCAAGCAGGAGGGCATACCGGCCAGCAGCTTCCAGCGCGTCGAGCACAGCTTCAATCCGGACGACCTGGTGTCGGGCAGGGTGGACGCCATGTCGATCTACACCACCAACGAGCCCGACATCTTCGACCGCCTCGGCTTCCCCTACGACATCTACTCGCCGCGCACGGCCGGCATCGACTTCTACGGCGACAACCTGTTCACCAGCGAGGCCGAGCTGGCTGCCCATCCGCAGCGGGTCAAGGCGTTCCGCGCGGCCAGCATGCGCGGCTGGCAGTACGCGATGAGCCACCAGGAGGAGATCGCCGACCTCATCCTCAACAAGTATTCGCGCCGCAACGACCGCCAGCACCTGCTGTACGAGGCGCGCCAGATGGTGCCGCTGGTGCAGCCGGTGCTGGTCGAGATCGGCTACATGAACCCCGAGCGCTGGCGCCACATCGCCGACGTGTACGCGGGGCTGGGCATGCTGCCGGCCAAGGCCGGCTTCGACGGCTTCATGTACGAGGCCGGCGACGGCCGCACCCGCCTGCGCTGGCTGTACCGCGTGCTGGGCGCGGCGGCGCTGCTGCTGGTGGCGGGCCTGGCCGTGCACTTCGCGCTGCTGGCGCGCGAGCGCCGGCGGGCCGAGGAGACCATCCGCAAGGGCGAGCTGCGGTTCCGCACCATGTTCGAGAAGGCGCCGATGGGCATCGCCCTGATCGACTCGGTGACCGGCCGCTACACCGACATCAACCCGCGCTACCTGGAGATCGCCGGCCGCACGCAGCAGGAGATGATGGCCAGCCGCTGGATCGACATCTGCCACCCCGACGACGTGGTGCCGGAGCAGCTGCAGATGGAGCAGCTCAACGCCGGCCGCATCACCGGCTACAAGCTGTCCAAGCGGCTGCTGCGGCCCGACGGCACGGTGGTGTGGGTGGACGCCTCGATCGCGGCCGTCGACACGGCCGACCGCGGCCACCCGCACCACCTGTGCATGATCGAGGACGTGACGGACCAGAAGGAGACCGAGGCGCTGGTCTGGCAGCAGGCCAACTTCGATCCGCTGACCCAGCTGCCGAACCGGCGCATGTTCCACGACCGGCTGGCGCACGCCATCCTCAAGTGCCAGCGCGACGGCGGCCGCATCGCCGTGCTGTTCATCGACCTCGACCACTTCAAGGAGGTCAACGACACGCTCGGCCACCAGCAGGGCGACGTGCTGCTGGTGGACGCGGCGCGCCGCATCGGCGCCTGCGTGCGCAAGTCCGACACGGTGGCGCGGCTGGGCGGCGACGAGTTCACGGTGATCCTGTCCGGCGTGGACGAGCGCGGCCGGGTCGACACCATCGCCCAGCACATCCTCGACAGCCTGCGCGCCCCGTTCGCGCTGGGCGAGGAGCAGGCCTTCGTGTCGGCCTCGATCGGCATCACGCTGTACCCGGACGACGCGCGCGACATCGACAACCTGCTCAAGCACGCCGACCAGGCCATGTACGCGGCCAAGGGCGGCGGGCGCAACCGCTTCAGCTACTTCACGTCCACGCTGCAGGTGGCCGCGCTCAACCGCATGCGCCTGACCAACGACCTGCGCGGCGCGCTCAAGGGCGGCCAGCTGGCGCTGTACTTCCAGCCCATCGTGCACCTGCGCACCGGCCGCATCCACAAGGCCGAGGCGCTGATCCGCTGGACCCATCCGCAGCGCGGCATGGTCAGCCCGCTGGAGTTCATCCCGCTGGCCGAGGCGAGCGGCCTGATCATCGAGATCGGTTCGTGGGTGCTGCGCGAATCGGTGCAGTGGGTGCGGCGCTGGCGGCGCGAGCACCATCCCGAGTTCCAGGTCAGCGTCAACCAGTCGCCGCTGGAATTCCAGCGCGAGGATGGCTCCTACCAGGCCTGGCTGGGCGAATTGCAGGCGCTCGACCTGCCGGGCCAGTCGGTGGTGGTCGAGATCACGGAGGGCCTGCTGCTCGACGCCAACAGCGCCGTCAGCAACAAGCTGCTGCAGCTGCGCGACGCCGGCATCCAGGTCGCGCTCGACGATTTCGGCACCGGCTATTCCTCGCTGTCGTACCTGAAGAAGTTCGACATCGACTACCTGAAGATCGACCGCTCATTCACCCGCAACCTGGCGCCCGATTCGAGCGACATGGCGCTGTCGGACGCCATCATCGTGATGGCCCACAAGCTGGGCCTGCGGGTGATCGCGGAAGGGGTGGAGACGGCCGAGCAGCGCGACCTGCTGGCGGCGGCCGGCTGCGACTACGGCCAGGGCTACCTGTTCGCGCGCCCCATGCCGGCCGAGCAGTTCGACGCGCTGCTCAAAGCCCAGGCGCAAACGCCGGCGCAACAATCGCCCAGCCATGCCTGAGCCGGAGCGGGGTCTGCCATAAAGCGGTAAGATTGCCGTTTTTACATGCATCCCCATCCATGCCCGACACCTCCGCCGCCACCGTGACCGCAGCGCCGGCCGCGATCGAAACCGTCCGCCGCCGCCGCGCGCTGCTGGCCGCGTGCAGCGCGCATGCCGTGCACGACGGCCTGACCGATCTGATCTACGTGCTGCTGCCGATCTGGCAGACGCAATTCGCCATCAGCTACGCGATGGTGGGCCTGCTGCGCGGCGCCTATTCGGGCATGATGGCCGGCTTCCAGCTGCTGGCCAGCCGGCTGGCGCGGCGCTGGGGGCGCACGCGATTGCTGGTGGGCGGCACGGCCCTGGCCGGCGTGGCCTACCTGATCGCGGGCCAGGCCGGCGGCATCGGCCTGCTGCTGCTGGCGCTGCTGCTGGGCGGCCTGGGCGCCAGCACCCAGCACCCGCTGGCCTCGTCCATGGTCACCGACAGCCACGCGGCCGGCGGCGGCGTCAAGCAGGCGCTGGCCCAGTACAACTTCGCCGGCGACATCGGCAAGACGCTGATCCCCGGCCTGGTGGGCTTGCTGCTGGTGGTGCTCAGCTGGCAGGCCAGCGTCACGTTGATGGGCTTGCTTGGCGTGGCGGCCGCCGGCCTGTTGTGGTGGCTGATCCCGGCGCCGCGCGCGGGCGCGTGCGGCGCGCGCGCGGCGGCGGCCACGGCCGCGGCCAGCAGCAGGTCGCGCAGGCTGCGCGCGG